>DXAB01000073.1 GCA_019117265.1 Candidatus Olsenella pullicola | reverse complement strand
GTCATCATGACAAAGGTGACAGGGGCGTTTGTCATGAAAACCCGGCGTTTATAACAAAATATAAACCAAAAGCACCCGTTTGGAAATCCGCTGGTGCTAAAAAAGGTACCAGCGGATACAGAGTGGTATCCGAAAAAAAGACCAGCTAGGCCCATGAGCTTACGCTCAGCTAACAATTCTTACCGTTAGCAAACACAACGTTCGTCAATCCTCCGCAAAATGCTATATCGAGCATAGGGCTCGCAAGAGCGTTTTTAGGGAGTCGCGCAACATGGTGTTGCGCGAGGAACATGGAGGGAGAACCCATGAGCGCATCAATGAGTCGTCGAAACTTCATGAAGACCGCTGCCGTCGGGGGAGGGGTTCTTCTCGGCCTTGCCGCATGTGACGACGGCGGCACCGGCGGTGGCGAGGGTGGCGAGGGCCAGCTCGGCGGGACCCTCACGATGTACACCCCCAACTCCGAGACGCTGGTAAACAACCTCATCCCTGCGTTTGAGGAGAAGACGGGCATTACCGTCGAGCTCATCCAGGCTGGTACGGGCGAGCTCTTCAAGAAGCTCCAGTCCGAGGCCGCCAACCCCATCGCCGACGTCCTCTGGGGCGGCGCGGGCGACATGTACGCCTCCAACGCCGACCTCTTCCAGGAGTACGTCTCCTCCGAGGACGAGGGCGTCATCGAGGACTATCGCAACTCCGACGGCTTCAGCACCCACTACAGTCTTGACGGCAGCGTCTTCATCCTCAACAAGGAGCTCACGGCAGGCATGGACATCAAAGGCTATGCCGACCTGCTCAACCCCGACCTCACCGGCAAGATCGCCACGGCCGACCCGGCCAACTCCTCCTCTGCCTTCCACCATCTCACCCAGATGCTGCTTGACATGGGCGGCTATGAGTCCGACGAGGCGTGGGACTACGTCGAGCAGCTCTTCACCATCATCCAGGGCAAGATCACCTCTAGCTCCTCCAACGTATACAAGACCGTCGCAGACGGCGAGATGGCCGTGGGCCTCTCCTATGAGGATCCCTGCGTCCAGCTCGTGAACGACGGCGCCAACGTCGAGGTCGTCTACCCGGAGGAGGGCACCATCTTCCTGCCCGCCAACACCGCCATCATCAAGGACTGCGCCAACCCCGACCAGGCCAAGGCCTGGATCGACTTTATCGTCTCCCAGGAGGCGCAGAACATCATCGCCACCTCGACGACCTCCCGTCCCGTTCGCGCGGACGTCGACCTCAACGATGCCATGAAGCCGATGGACGAGATCAACACCGCCATCGAGGACGAGGCCTACGTTAACGAGCACAAGGACGAGATCGTTGCTCGCTACACCGAGATCTACACCTCCATCCAGTCCCAGTAGCGCTTCGCGGTGATTCCAGATGAGCGATATCAGAATTGAACATGCGAAGAAGGTGTACGACGGTCACACGACCGTCATCTCCGACCTTAGCCTCGTGATGCCCGACGGCGGCCTCTTCACGCTGCTCGGACCCTCCGGCTGCGGCAAGACGACCCTGCTTCGCATGATCGCCGGCTTCAACACCATCGAGGGTGGCGACTTCTACTTTGGCGACACCCGCATCAACGACATGGAGCCGAGCAAGCGCAACATCGGCATGGTGTTCCAGAACTACGCGATCTTCCCGCACCTCACCGTCCGCGACAACGTGGCCTTTGGCCTCAAGCAGCGCAAGGTCCCCAAGGACGAGATGCGCCAGCGCACGGACGAGTACCTGAGGCTCATGCAGATCGACCAGTTTGCCGAGCGCAAGCCCGACCAGCTCTCTGGCGGACAGCAGCAGCGCGTGGCGCTCGCCCGCGCCCTCGTGATCAACCCGGACGTGCTGCTCATGGACGAGCCGCTCTCCAACCTGGACGCAAAGCTGCGCCTCGAGATGCGCCAGGTCATTCGCGAGATCCAGCACCGCGTTGGCATCACCACGGTCTACGTGACGCACGACCAGGAGGAGGCCATGGCCATCTCCGACAAGATCGCCGTCATGAACCACGGTGACATCCAGCAGATCGGCGTGCCCAAGGAGCTCTACCACCGCCCGCACAACGAGTTCGTGGCAACCTTCATCGGCAAGACCAACATGATGGACGCCAGGCTCGTTCACGAGGGCGGCCACGCGGCGCTCGCCCTTGGCGGCGTCTCGCTGCCCATGCCCCAGCTCGACGCCTGCGCCAACCAGGACGTCCGCGTGAGCATCCGCCCGGAGGAGTTCATCAAGTGCCCCGACGGCCCCATCGAGGCCACGGTCATCGACAGCGTCTACCTCGGCTCCAGCACGGACTACTTCATGAGCACGGGCTTTGCCGAGAAGATCCAGGTGACCGAGGAGTCCACCTTCGAGGAGAACCTGCGCCCCGGCGAGAAGATCCGTCTGCGCGTGAACACCTCCAAGATCAACGTCTTCACGGCGGATGGCGCCAGGAACCTCGCGGAGGAGGTGGGCTAGGTGGAGACTCGCAGGTCCCGCTTCAACATGTGGACGCTGGTGACGCTTGTCATCTTTGTCCTCTACCTGCTCTTCCTTCTCTATCCCATCGTCATGGTGCTTGCGAAGGCCGTCTTCGTGAACGGGACGTTCTCGCTGGACAGCTTCACGGAGTTCTTCACGAACCCGTACTACAGCGAGACGCTCGCGAACAGCTTCGCCGTCTCCGTGACGGCAACGGTCTTTGCGCTGCTCCTGGGATCGAGCCTGGGATACGTCTTTGCGATGTTCCAGTTCCGCGGCAAGCAGCTGCTGCAGATTCTCATCGTCATCGCCTCGATGTCGCCGCCCTTCGTTGGCGCGTACTCCTGGATTCTTCTGCTCGGCCGCAACGGAACCATCACGAACTTCCTGATGGACGTGCTGCACTTCCCGCAGATTGAGATCTATGGCTTTGCCGGCATCGTGCTCGTCTTCACGCTCCAGCTGTTCCCGCTCGTCTTCATGTACGTGTCGGGCGCGCTCAAGAACGTTGACAGCTCGGTGCTCGAGGCCGCGTCCTCGATGGGCTGCACGGGCGTGAGGCGCTTCTTCCATGTTCTGCTCCCGCTCATGATGCCCACCGTCGTTGCCTCCGCGCTGCTCGTCTTCATGAGGGCGTTTGCGGACTTCGGCACGCCGATGCTCATCGGCGAGGGCTTCAGGACGTTCCCGGTAACGATCTACCAGCAGTTCATCAGCGAGGTGGGCGGCAACGACTCGTTTGCCGCGGCGCTTGCCATCGTTGCCATCGTCATCGCGCTTCTCGTCTTCCTGGGCCAGCAGATCGTGGCCAACCGCTTCTCGTTCACCATGAACTCGCTGCACCCCATCGACCCAATGCCCGTGAGGTCCTGGAAGAAGGTTCTGCTGTACGTCTTTGTGTACGGTGTGGTGTTTGTGGCCATCCTGCCGCAGCTCTACCTCGTGTACACGTCGTTCCTCAAGACGAGTGGCATGATCTTTGTCCCGGGCTACTCGCTTGACAGCTACGTCCAGGCGTTCACCCGCATGGGCTCCTCGATCATCAACACGCTGAGGATCCCGCTCATCGGTCTCGCCATCGTCCTTGTGGTGGGCACGAGCCTCTCCTACGTTGCCATCCGTCACCGCAACGTCCTCACGCGCCTCACGGACACCCTTGGGATGCTGCCCTACATCATCCCGGGCACCGTTCTTGGCATTGCGTTCATCTCGGCGTTCAACACGGGCGTCTTTGGCTCCGGGTTCCTCGCCATCACGGGGACCGTTGCCATCATGGCCATCTCGTTTGCGCTGAGGCGTCTGCCGTACACGGTGCGATCCTCCGAGGCGGCGCTGCGCCAGATTCCGGTGACGATCGAGGAGGCCGCGGAGAGCCTTGGCAGCAGCCGGCTCAACACCTTCCTCAAGATCACCGTGCCGATGATGGCATCGGGCATCGTCTCGGGCGCCATCCTCACGTGGATCACCATGATCTCCGAGCTCTCCACGTCGGTGCTGCTCTACACCGTGCGTACGAGAACCGTGACCGTGGCCATCTACACCGAGGTCATTCGTGGCAACTATGGCATTGCCGCCGCGCTGTCAACGATCCTCATGGTCTTCACCGTCGTCTCGCTCCTGCTCTTCATGAAGGTCTCCAAGAGCAAGGACATCACGATGGCGTAGGCCGGGAGAGAAAAAGACCTTTCTCCTCCATGCGGGGCTGCCGCGTCTCTCCCCGAGCGGCAGCCCCGTATCCGTGACTTGACACTCATGACAAACGCCCCTGTCACCTTTGTCATCATGACAATGGTGACAGGGGCGTTTGTCATGATGCGAACACGCGTTGCATTTCGCGTGAAGGGCACCCGGCTCGGCTACACTGGGATGCGCAGAAATCTCTCGTCAAGCAGGAGGGGCACATGGCCCAGGACGCTATCGTCATCCGCGGCGCGCGCGAGCACAACCTCGCCGACGTGGACGTTGACATACCTCGCGACAAGCTCGTCGTCATCACCGGCCTCTCTGGATCCGGCAAGTCGAGCCTCGCCTTTGACACCATCTATGCCGAGGGGCAGCGGCGTTACGTGGAGAGCCTCTCCAGCTACGCGCGCCAGTTCCTGGGGCAGATGGACAAGCCGGACCTGGACAGCATCGATGGCCTCTCACCGGCCGTCTCCATCGACCAGAAGACCACGTCGAGAAACCCGCGCTCCACGGTGGGCACCGTGACCGAGATCTACGACTACCTGCGCCTGCTCTTTGCGCGCATCGGAGTGCCGCACTGCCCGGAGTGCGGCCGCCCCATCTCGCGCCAGACCACCGACCAGGTGGCCGACAAGGTCCTCGAGCGCGCCCGGGGACGGCGCGCCCTGGTTCTGGCCCCGGTGGTCTTTGACCGCAAGGGCGAGTACACCAAGCTCTTCGAGGACCTGCGCCGCGAGGGCTTCAGCCGCGTCCGCATCGACGGCGAGGTGCGCGAGCTCGGCGACGAGGAGATTCGCCTGGAGAAGAAGAACCGTCACAACATCGAGGTGGTGGTCGACCGCATCGTGGTGCGCGAGGGGGGCCTCGGGCGCATCGCGGAGGCCGTGGAGCAGGCCACCAAGCTCGCGGGCGGACGCGTGAGCTTCTACCTCATGCCCGACCGCGACGACCCGGAGCGCATGCCCGGCGAGCTGCTCACCTACTCGCTTGCCCTGGCCTGCCCCGAGCACGGTCACTCCATGGACGACCTCCAGCCGCGCGACTTCTCCTTCAACGCCCCCTACGGCGCCTGCCCGGACTGCGACGGACTGGGATTTCGCAAGGTGGTTGACGCCGAGGCGCTCATCGAGGACCCATCTCTCTCCGTTGCCGGCGGCGTCTTTGGCGGCCTCTTCGGCCACTCAAACTACTACCCGCAGGTGCTTGCCGCCGTGTGCCGCCACCTCGGCGCCTCCGAGGAGACTCCGTGGCGCGACCTTCCCAAGAAGGTCCAGAGCGCCCTTCTCGACGGCCTGGGTTCAACCAAGGTGCGCGTGGACTACCTCACGCGCGACGGTCGCAACACCCACTGGTTCACCACCTTTGCAGGAGTGCGCAAGATCCTCTTTGACAAGTACCAGGAGACCACCTCGGACACCATGCGCACCCACCTCGAGAAGTACATCCGCGAGGTGCCGTGCTCAACCTGCCACGGGGCGCGCCTCAAGCCGGAGATCCTGGCCGTCACGGTGGGCGAGAAGAACATCTGGCAGGTCTGCGAGCTCTCGTGCCGCGATGCGCTCGGCTTCTTCGAGGGCCTGGAGCTCACGGAGCGCCAGCGCTTCATCGCCGGCGCCGTGGTGAAGGAGATTCTCGCTCGCCTGCGCTTCCTCGTGAACGTTGGCCTGGACTACCTCACGCTCTCGCGCGCCGCAGCCACGCTCTCCGGTGGCGAGGCCCAGCGCATCCGCCTGGCCACCCAGATCGGAGCCGGGCTCATGGGCGTGCTCTACATCCTGGACGAGCCTTCGATCGGTCTGCACCAGCGCGACAACAACCGCCTCATCGAGACCCTGAAGCGCCTGCGCGACCAGGGCAACACCGTCATTGTGGTCGAGCACGACGAGGACACCATCCGCGCCGCCGACTACGTGATCGACATGGGCCCGGGTGCGGGCGAGCTCGGCGGCAAGGTCGTGGCCGCCGGCACGCCGGACGAGATCGCCGCATGCCCGGACTCCATCACGGGCGCCTACCTCACGGGCGAGCGCGAGGTCCACCTCCCGGACAAGCGCCGCAACCCACGCAAGGGCGCGATCAAGATCTCTGGTGCCAGCGCCAACAACCTGCGCAACGTGAGCGCCAAGATCGAGCTCGGCACGCTCACGGTGGTCACGGGCGTCTCCGGCTCCGGCAAGAGCTCGCTCGTCACGGACACCATCGCTCCGGCGCTCACCAACGCCGTGCATCGCTCCAAGCGTCCCGTGGGGCCGTATAAGAAGCTCGAGGGCGTCGAGCTCATCGACAAGGTCATCGACATCGATCAGTCTCCCATCGGCCGCACACCCCGATCCAACCCCGCCACCTACATCGGGCTCTGGGACGACCTGCGCGCCCTCTTTGCCTCGCTGCCGGAGAGCCGCGCGCGTGGCTACAGCCCCGGGCGCTTCTCGTTCAACGTTCCCGGCGGCCGCTGCGAGGCCTGCAAGGGCGATGGCCAGATCAAGATCGAGATGAACTTCCTGCCGGACGTCTACGTGCCCTGCGAGGTCTGTCACGGCAAGCGCTACAACCGCGAGACGCTCGAGGTGCTCTATCACGGAAAGTCCATCTCGGACGTGCTCGACATGACGGTCCACGAGGCGCTGGCGTTCTTTGCCAACATCCCGCGCATCAAGAACAAGCTCCAGACCCTCTATGACGTGGGCCTGGGCTACATCCACCTGGGCCAGCCCGCCACCACGCTCTCCGGCGGAGAGGCCCAGCGCGTGAAGCTCGCCAAGGAGCTGCACCGCCAGCAGACCGGCAAGACCTTCTACATTCTCGACGAGCCCACCACGGGCCTGCACTTCGAGGACGTGCGCCAACTTGTGGACGTGCTCGAGAAGCTCGTGGACGCAGGCAACACGGTCCTGGTGATCGAGCACAACCTCGACGTCATCAAGATGGCCGACCGCGTGCTCGACATGGGCCCGGAGGGCGGTGACGGCGGTGGCACCGTGGTGGCCTACGGCACGCCCGAGAGGGTCTCGCAGGTGCCGGAGAGCTACACGGGGCAGTTCCTGAAGCAGGTGCTGGCGCGCGATCGCGCCCGAGACCGAGCCAGAAACGAGCTCAGATAGGGGGGCGTCGTGGCGCGCAAGGAGAAGTTCCAGAAGACCAACGCCATGCGCGAGCTCGAGGCCGCGGGCGTGCCCTTCTCGTTTGAGACGTACGAGGTGGACGAGACGGACACCTCGAGCGAGCTTGGCCTGCACATCGCGCAGCGCCTTGGCGAGGACCCGGCCTCGAGCTTCAAGACGCTCGTCTGCGTGACACCGGCGGGGGAGCACGTGGTGTGCTGCCTTCCCGTGGCAGACGAGCTCGACCTCAAGAAGGCTGCCTCCGCGGCGGGCGAGAAGAGCCTCTCTCTGATGCACGTGCGCGACCTCGAGCCGGTGACGGGCTACGTTCGCGGCGGGTGCTCGCCGGTGGGCATGAAGAGGCGCTTTCCCACGCTCATCGACGAGACCGCCCAGCTCTTTGACGAGATTCACGTCTCGGGCGGGCGGCGCGGCCTCAGCCTGGTCATATCTCCGGACAAGCTCGCCCGCTTCTGCGGCGCCACGCTTGCCGACATCGTGCGCTAGGGGGCGCGGCCGCCCGCTCCTGCCCCATGAGCGTTGCCGACGCAATGTGGAGTCTGGCCGGTCTTCGGCGTGGGGCACGGCCGGCAGTGTCGGGTGGTGGCACTATAAGAGAGTTAGGCGTCCAGCACGAGAGGAAAGCCGCACGGTGAGTCGCAAGCCTGCCTATCAGCCCAAGCACATGAGATTGACGCCGGTTTCCAAGAGGGACGCTCCCTCGCCAGCGCGTGTGTCACAGGAGAGCACCCAGGAGCAGGTCGGACGAAGCGCTGCTCTCATGAGCGCTCTCGTGATCGTGAGCCGCCTCACGGGCTTCCTGCGCACCTGGGGCCAGGCCTATGCCATCGGCGTCACCGTGATGGCAAGCTGCTACTCGGTTGCCAACAACATGCCCAACCAGCTCTACGAGCTCGTTGCCGCCGGCATGCTCACGACGGCCTTCCTTCCCGTCTACATGTCCGTGCGCAAGCGGGCGGGCATAGAGGGCGCGAGCGCCTACACGTCAAACCTCGTCTCGCTCGTCCTGCTCGTCATGGGGGCGGTTACGGTGCTCGGCTTTGTCTTTGCCGCCGAGCTCGTCTACACGCAGTCCTTTACCGCGACCGCGGAGTTTGACTTTGACCTTGCGGTCTACTTCTTCCGCTTCTTTGTCATCGAGGTCGTGCTCTATGCGCTCTCGTCGATCTTCTCGGGCGTGCTCAATGCCGAGCGAGACTACTTCTGGGGACAGGCCGCCCCCATCTTCAACAACTTTATGACCACGGCGTCCTTCTTTGCCTATGCCTTTCTTGCCGATAAGAACCCGGAGCTGGCGCTGCTCATCTTGGCCCTGGGCAACCCCCTCGGTGTTGCCGTCCAGGTGCTCCTGCAGGTCCCGCCGATGCTGCGCCACGGCATACGCCTGCGCTTTCGCATAGACCTGCGCGACCCGCTTCTGCGCGAGACCCTCAAGATCGGCGTGCCCTCCGTGGCGGTGATGCTCATGTCGGTGGCCACTACCTCGGTGCAGTCCACCGCGTCGCTTTCCGTGGTGGCGACCGGCGCCTCCGTGTCATATTACGCGCGCCTCTGGTACACCCTGCCGTACTCCATCCTCACGGTGCCCATCACCACGGCCATGTTCACGGAGCTCTCTGACAGCTGGGCCAAGGGCGACGGCGCGTCGTTCAGGGCGGGCATCACCTCGGGCCTGGGCCAGATTCTCTTCTTCATGCTGCCCTTTGCCCTCTACCTCATCGTCTTCTCCGTCCCCCTCGCCTCCGTTCTCGCGGCGGGGAGCTTCACGCCCGAGGCGCTCCAGATGACCGCCGCCTACCTTGCCGTCTACGCGCTCTCGCTCCCGTTCTACGCGGTGTGCATGTACCTGCAGAAGGTTGCGTCCTCCATGCGTCGCATGGGGCTCTACGCGTGGTCGAGCGCGCTCGCCACGGTCCTTCAGATTTGGATCCTGCTCGCCTACACCACGACCTTTGGCCTTAACTTCGTGGCCTTCTCGTCACTCCTGTTCTTTGCCCTCATTGACGTGACGATGCTCGTGAGCCTGAGGCGCACCCTCGGCCCCCTGGGTCTTTCTGCCATGCTCGCCTCGCTCGTGCGCACGGCGCTGCTCGGCGCTGCCGGCGCCGCGGCGGGCATGCTCATCCTCAGGGCCCTCAACGAGCTCGTTGGCGACTGCTCGGGCGCCGCGGTGCGCTCGGTGCTCTACTGCGTGCTGGCGGGCGTGCCCTCGCTGCTCGTCACCTATGGGGGAGCCCTGCTGCTCAAGGTTCCGGAGGCCGCCATGATCGGCCGCCTCGTCTCGCGTCTCGTCAGGCGGTAGGGGCGCTCTTTTCCGAGGGGGGCGGCGGGCGGCGAGTCGCTGCCGTCCGCCGCTTGAGGGGGCACGGTCGATCAGCGTCTCACAAAGAGCTCGTCGCAGTGGTTGATGACGATGCTGATTCCGGGGGAGCCAAGAAGGCCGCGCCCGCAGGGCCCGCAGAGGCCGCTTCGCCCCTCGAGGCTCTCGCCAAATCCCGCCCAGACGTCCTCGTCGCAGAGGTCCCCGTCCTCGGGGTCCCCTTTGGTGGCGTCGCCCTCCTCGTGCGTGAGCTCAAGATGCCCCATGATGGCGAGGATGCGCTCCTCGAGGCGACGCTCGGCCTGATCGGCTTCGCTCAGCTCGTCTGTGCCCCCAGCGTCCCGGTGCGACCCCTTGGGTTCGATCACCTTGCTCCCGCGTGCGCGGACCTCGTCAACAAGGCCCTCCCTCCAGTCCTCGAGCCTCTCGCAGAGCAGGTAGCTGACCTCCTCGGCAAAGTTTGGGTCAAGGGCCTCGTCGGTCCCCACATGAATGACGAGGACGTCGTCGGGCAGGTCCTCTCTTGGTGCGGCGGCTCCAGCGCAGCTCACGGCGAGTCGTGCCTCCGGCCAGTACAGTGCCATTGCTTGCTCCTCTCTTCTATGGATGGGCGGCACAGCGTAGCAGGGTGTCGCTTCCCGTTGTCTTTCTCGTGGCTGCCAGCCCGCTTACGCTCCTGCTTGCGCCGGTCGCTCGGTATCCGTCTGATGAAATTGCTCGGTGGGCGGTGCCGGTGGGGCGCTGGACGGCCGATTATGGAACATGCCGCGTGGGGGCCGCCGACCAAGTCGTGCCGGGACGTCACGGGACGGCGGGCTTGTCCCGTCACTTTAGTGTGCTAAAGTATCTGCGTCGCCCAGACGCAGACATGAGAGGGGATGCGCAGTGAGAGCAGGAACGCCCAGGGGCTTCAGGGACATCCTTCCGAGGGAGGCGCTCGCGCGCGAGCGCATCACGGACGTCGTGCGCTCGTGCTTCTCGTCCCATGGCTACCTGCCCGTGGAGACGCCGCTGCTCGAGGACCGCCAGGCGCTCGAGCGGGGCGGGCGCATCAAGGACTCGCCGTTTCAGCTCTTTGACGCGGACGGTACCCTGCTCATGCTCCGCCCGGACCTCACCTTGCCCGTGGCGCGCCTCGTTGCCGGGCGCGTGGGGGCAGGGGACCTTCCGGCGCGCTTTCGCTACAGCGCGCCGGTGGTGCGCGAGGAGCAGTCGCTGCGCGGCCAGCCCCGTCAGTTCACCCAGCTTGGCGTCGAGCTGGTGGGCGAGGACGGCGCCGCGGCAGAGACGGAGGTCGTGCGTCTGCTCGCCGAGGCGCTCACCGCGCTCGAGGTGCCTGACTGGCGCATCGTGTTTGGCTCGGTGACGCCGCTCACCGCCCTTCTCGACGCCTGCGCGCCCACGGCGGACTTCCGCGAGCGCGTGCTCTCGCTCGTGCACGACTCCGACCTCGTGACGCTCGACGAGCTCATATCCGCCACCCCTGGGCTTTTCCCGGAGGCCGCGCGGGCCATCCACGAGCTCTGCCGCATGGGAGGGGGAGTCGAGGTCATCGCACGGCTCGACGCGCTTCTCGCCAACGCGGGCGTCCCGGCGCAGCGTCGCGGGACCGCCGAGCTCTCCGCGCTCGCGCGCGACCTTGCGGACCTCTTTGAGCAGGGACGCCTCTCCTTTGACTTCTCGATCATCAACTCGTTTGACTACTACACGGGCATCATCTTCAAGGGCTACGCGGAGGGCATTGCCGCGAGCCTCGCCTCGGGCGGCCGCTACGACGCGGTGCTCGCCAACCTGGGGCGAGAAGGGCTCGCGGCCTGCGGCTTTGCACTCTCGCTCGAGCGCCTCCAGGAGGTTCTCGGCGAGCCGGGCGAGTCGGGCGTGGTCACGCCGGGCGTGCGCCTGGCGGAGCGCCCGCTGCGCATTGCGGTCCCCAAGGGCTCGCTCTTTGGCGACACGGTGCGCGTGCTCGAGGCCGCGGGGCTTCCCGTTGCGGAGCTCGAGCACCCTGGGCGCCGGCTCGTCGTGCGCGAGGGCGACGTCGAGTACGTCATCGTGCGCGCGCAGGACGCCCCCGCCTTTGTGGGGCACGGTGGGGCCGACTGCGGCATCTGCGGCAAGGACTCGCTCATCGAGGCCAACCTTGATCTGCTTCAGCTTGTTGACCTCGGCTACGGCGGCTGCCGCTTCGTGGTGGCCGAGCCCCGCTCCCGCGCCGGGGAGGCGGAGCGCAACTACGCCTGGCGCGGCACCGTGCGCGTGGCCACCAAGTACCCGCGCATCACGCAGGGCTACTACGACTCCATCGGCCAGCAGGTGGACATAGTGACGCTTCACGGCAACATCGAGCTTGGGCCCATCGTGGGCATGGCCGACCGCATCGTGGACATCACCGCCACGGGCACCACGCTCGCCGAGAACGACCTCGTGATCGTGGACGAGGTCATGGAGTGCACGGCGCGCTTCTTCGCCGGGCCCGCCGCGTATCGCTGCGATAGGAGAATCCGCGACCTCGCCGCTCGTCTCGCCGAGGTCGGAAGGGGGAGTGAGTCATGAGAAGGGTGGAGCTTTCCGGGGGGCGGCGCCTCACGCAGGCGGACCTCAACCGCTCCGGCGTCTTGCCGGCGGACGTGATGTCTGCCGCCGAGAAGATCGTGGACGACGTGCGCGAGCGCGGGGATGCGGCAGTGCGCGAGTACTGCCTCCGCTTTGACGGCTCGTGCCCGGAGGAGTTTCGCGTGCCGGACGAGCTGGTCGCGGGCGCGCCCGACCTCGTGGCCCCCGCGTTTCTCTCCGCGCTCGAGCGGGCGCGCGACCAGATCCGCGACTTCCACGAGCGCGAGCGCGAGCAGTCGTGGTTTACCACCCGCGCCGACGGCACGATGCTCGGCGTGAAGGTGGCGCCGGTTGCCTCCGCCGCCGTCTACGTGCCCGGCGGCCGCGCCCAGTACCCCTCCACCGTCCTCATGGACACGATTCCCGCCAAGGTGGCGGGTGTGGGGCGCGTGGTCATGGTGACGCCGCCGCAGCGCGACGGCTCGCTTTCCGCCTACACGCTCGCCGCGGCCGCGCTCGCGGGCGTTGACGAGGTCTACGCCGTGGGGGGCGCGCAGGCCATCGCCGCCGTGGCGTACGGCACCGAGACCGTCCCGGCGGTCGAGAAGATCGTGGGGCCCGGAAATGCCTACGTGGCGGCCGCCAAGCGCTACGTCTCCGGTGACGTGGGCATCGACATGGTGGCCGGCCCCTCCGAGGTGTGCGTGCTCGCCGACGCCATGGCCGACCCCGTGGTGGTGGCGGCAGACCTCATGGCGCAGGCCGAGCACGACCCGATGGCGAGCTGCTATCTCGTGACCTGCGACGCCGAGCTTCCGGAGCGCGTGCTCGCGGCCGTGGAGCGCCTCGTCTCGCAGAGCCCGCGCGAGGAGATCACGCGCGCGAGCCTCGACGAGCGCGGCGTCATCGTGGTCGCCGACACGCTCGATGCCGCCGTGGAAGCCGTCAACGTGGTTGCCCCCGAGCACCTCGAGCTCCACTGCGAGGACGCCATGGCCCTTCTCGGCCGCGTGCGCAACGCCGGTGCCATCTTCGTGGGCGCCTGGAGCTCCGAGCCGCTGGGCGACTACGTGGCCGGCCCCAACCACACGCTGCCCACGGGCGGCACCGCTCGCTGGGCCAACCCGCTCGGCGTCTACGACTTCCAGAAGCGTTCGAGCGTGATCTGCTACACGCCCGAGGGGCTTCTCGCCGATGCCCCCGCGGCACAGACGCTCGCCCAGGCCGAGGGCCTCTGGGCCCATGCGCTCTCCGTGGGCCTGCGCCGCCGCATTGCCGAGGGCGGCACGTTCGACGTAGACGACGTCCGTCGCGTTGCCTGGCCCGAGGCGCTGCGTGGGGACAGCCCCCTCGCGGCGTTGGGGGACTGATATGGACGCCAGCGATCGCCTGCGGCCCGTGCTGCGCTCCTTCGAGCCGTATGACCCCGCCTTCTCGCCGTGTCGCGTGAACCTCTCGGCCAACGAGAACACCCACGAGCTGCCGGAGGAGGTGCGCTCGGCCATTGACGCCGCGCTGCTCGCCACGCCGCTCAACCGCTACCCGGACCCGATGGCAAACGCCCTGCGCGATGCCCTCGCCGCGCGTCACGGCGTCTCGCGCGAGCGCATCTGCGTGGGCAACGGCGGCGACGAGCTGCTCTTCAACCTGCTCTTTGCCTATGGCGGGCCGGGACGCACGCTCGTGACCTGCCCGCCGGACTTTGCCGAGTACGCCAACTTCGCCGCGATGTGCGAGACGCCCGTTTCGAGCGTCTGGCGCGACGCCGAGGACTTCTCGATTGACGAGGACGCGCTCCTTGCCGCCTCGCGCGACGCCGCGCTCGTGATTCTCACCTCGCCCAACAACCCTACGGGCGACCTCGTTGACCGCGCGCTGGTCGAGCGCCTGCTCGCAAGGACCGACGCGCTCGTGCTCGTGGACGAGGCCTACGTCGAGTTTGCCCCGGAGGGCTCGAGCGTCGTTGACCTTGTGGCGAGAAGCCCGCGCCTCATGGTGCTGCGCACCCTCTCCAAGGCGTTTGGCCTCGCTGGCCTGCGCGTGGGCTACCTCGTGGCGGACCCGTCCGTCGTCGGCGCGCTCGGCGCCGTCCGTCAGATATACTCCGTCGACGTGGTGGCACAGGCCGTTGCCCTCGCCGCCGTAGAGACGCGCTCTGCGCTGGCGCCCGTGATCGAGGACATCGTCTCCGAGCGGGAACGCCTGATCGCGGGCCTTGCGGCCCTTCCGGGCGTGCGCACGTGGCCCTCGGCGGCCAACTTCGTGCTCGCCCGCGTTCCGCGCGCGGCCGAGGTCCGGCGCCGCCTGCGTGACGAGCGCTCGGTCCTTGTGCGCGACTTCAGCTCCGCGCCGGGGCTCGAGGGCTGCCTGAGGCTTTCCGTTGGCACGCGCGACGAGAACGACGCGCTTCTCGATGCGCTCGCCACGATCTTGAGGGAGGAAGCATGACAAGGACCGCAAAGGTCGTCCGCGCTACGTCCGAGACCGACATCGGCGTCTATGTTGACCTGGACGGCACCGGAGCCGCCGACGTGGAGACGGGCGTGGGCTTCTTTGACCACATGCTCTGCGCGCTGGCGCGCCACTCGCTCGTGGACCTCACCGTGCGCGCGAAGGGCGACGTTTACGTTGACGACCACCACACCGTCGAGGACACCGGCATCGTGCTCGGCCAGGCCCTGCGCGAGGCGCTGGGCGACAAGAGCGGCATCCGCCGCTTTGGAAGTGTGATGGTGCCGCTCGACGAGGCGCTCGTCATGGCTGCCGTGGACATCTCCGGTCGCGGCGAGCTCTTCTGGGACGTTCCCATCGGCCCGGCAAAGGTGGGGACGTTTGACACCGAGCTGGCCCATGAGTTCTTCGCCGGCTTTGCCCGTGACGCGGGCATTACTCTTCACCTGCGGCTCGTTTGCGGCGAGAATGCGCACCACATCATCGAGGCCACCTTCAAGGCGGCTGCGCGCGCCCTGCGCGAGGCCGTGGAGAGCGACCCGCGCGTCGATGGCGTCCCCTCCACCAAGGGGAGCCTCTGATGGCGCGCGCGATCGTCATCGTTGACTACCACAAGGGCAACCTGAGCTCCGTCGAGCGCGGCCTCACGGACGCGGGCGGCAGGGCCGTGGTCTCGGATGACCCGGCCGTCATTGCCGAGGCCTCGGGTGTGGTCCTTCCCGGCGTGGGCAGCTTTGGTGACGCCATGGAGTTTCTGCGCGAGAGCGGCGAGGCGGAGGCGATTCTTTCCGCCATCGACCGAGACGTGCCGTTCCTGGGCATCTGCCTGGGCCTGCAGCTGCTCTTCGAGCGCGGTAGCGAGACGAGCGACGGCTCTTGGGCGGAGGGCCTCGGCGTCTTCTCCGGTTCTGCCACGCGCCTGGAGTCGACGCGCCTCAAGGTGCCGCACGTGGGCTGGGACCAGATTCACCTCACGCCGCGCGGGCGGGCGTGCCGTCTCTTCCGCGGCGTGCCCGAGGGGGCAAACGTCTACTTCACGCACTCCTTTGCCCTTGACGATGACGTTGAGCAGGGCGTCGTTGCCGCGCGCACGCACTACGTGAGGAGCTTTGCCTCGGCGGTCTGGGATGGGAACGTCTTTGGCGTGCAGTTCCACCCCGAGAAGTCCTCCGCGGTGGGCGCGCAGATCCTCTCCAACTTCGTCGACGTCGTGCGAGGTGGCAGATGATTCTCTTTCCGGCAATTGACCTCGTGGGCGGCCAGGTCGTTCGTCTTGCCCGTGGTGATCGCGCGCACATGGACGTCTACTCGAGCGACCCGGCAGCGGTTGCCGAGAAGTTCCGTGACGCCGGCGCCGAGTGGGTTCACGTGGTCGACCTCTCGGCAACGCTCGAGGAGGACGAGGCTGCCCGCTCGGCAAACGACGCCGCCATCCGCGCGATCTGCGCGGTTGGGGGCATCTCGGTGG
>DXAB01000072.1 GCA_019117265.1 Candidatus Olsenella pullicola | reverse complement strand
GCATACGAGAAGAGCTCGTCCAAAAGCCCGGACATCGCCGCCAACCGCGCGTCGGCTGCTGAGAGCTGCTCGTCCTTGCGCGTCGGATCCGACTCCTCGCGTGCGAGCTGCAGGTAGCCCCGTGCGCCGGTGAGCGGCGTGCGCACGTCGTGGGAGAGCGCGGAGAGACCGCGCGAGAACTCGTCGGCCGCGCGCAGGGCCTCCACGCGCTCGGCGTCCGCCGCGTCAATCTCCGCGTTCACGGCATCCACCAGGGAAACCATGCCTGGCAGGCGGCTTCCGCAGGTGAGGCGCGCGTTGCTCAGGCGCTCGCGGCGCTCGAGGAAGCGTGTCTGGCGGCCCAGCTCGGTGACGTAGCAGGCGATGACAAGGACCGCGCCAAGCCCCAGGCCCAGTGCGAGCATCGCCACGAGCATGATTCCCTCGACCATGTGAAACCTCTCCGTGACGCTGGCAAGCCACTCCATCCTAGAGCTTGCGAGAAGCCAGTCGACGAGCGGCTCCAGCCAGCGGTAGAGCTGCTCGAGAAACGCGTCGTGCATCACGCGAGGTCACGCCTCGCGCCAACGAGGATGCCGAGCCCGCCGCACGCGAGGCAGAGCGGGACGCAGACGATGAGCGCGCGGACAGCCGGGGCAAAGCCGGTGGCATCCACGGCGAGCATGTCCGCGGCGCCGTTGCCAACCGAGGCCGTGGTGACATAGGGCACCCAGGCGAGGGCTGCCTCGAGCGCGGGGCCCCAGTCTAGGCCAAACACGTTGCTCACGAGCAGCAGAAACGAGAAGAACCCCTGCTCCACGGCTGCAGAGAGCAGCAGAAAGGCGACGATGAACGCTATCGCTCGGCTGCGCGTGAGCTGGCCGACGAGCAACACGACGAGCGCGTAGGCGCACGCCGCGAGCCAGCCCTCCCCCGCCCACGCCGCAATCTGCCAGAGTGGCTCGACGTTTGTCACGGCACGCAGGGTCACGAGGGCGCCAATGCCGGAGAACACGAGGTAGGCGAGGAGGATGGCTCCCGAGAAGAGAACCGCGAACAGGTACTTCTCGGCGAAATACGCGATGCGTCCGCGAAGCGACGAAAGAAGCGTACGGTCAAAGCCGGAATCGGAGTCCACGCAGGAGAGGTGTGCCGCAACGAACGGCGCGATGGTCGAGACAAGCGCGATGGAGCAGCCACGCCCGGCAAGACGGAATGCCCCGGCGCGGCCGGTGAGCCCGTCGTAGACGATGCCGGGCTCGAGCGGCCACCAGATGGTGAGGACGGCTGAGCCCAGGGTAGCGAGAGCGACGAGCGCGAGCACCACCCACGGCCAGCGGGCGTGCGCGGTGCGGTAGAGGTCGGACTTGAGCAGAGCGATCATGCGACGTCCCTCCTTGAGACGAGCAGCGCGTCGGCAGCGACGGTCGCCGCGATGGTCGGCGGACAGACGATGAGGACACGGACGGCGGGCGCCAGATGCGTGGCGTTGTCCGCAGAGAGGAGCGCGGCGGCGCCCTCGCTAATGGCGCCGACGGCCTGAGCCGGCAGCCAGGGTGCCACGGCAGAGGAGAAGTCGAGGAAGCTGCCCCCGGCAAGGTAGCAGAGGGCGTCGATGCCCACGACGATGCCTCCCTCGAGCAGCCCCGTGGACGCCAGCACAGCAAACCCAAGGGTCACGCCCTCACTGCGCGTGAGGTGTGCCACGAGCACGGTGAGCACCGCATACGTGGAGCTCACGAGCCAGTTGCAGTCGAACCAGACAACCACCTGCCACGCGGGCTCGGGGGCGAGGACGGGCACGCCGGAGAGCGGAACGGCAAGAAGCCCCAGCACGAGCGCAACGGCCAGCGTGACCGCGGCAAGAAGGACCGAGAACGCGCACTTCTCGGCAAACCACGTCATGCGACCGCCGCGGCTCAGCGACGAGAGGACCGAGCGGCCAAAGCCGATGTCCGTCCGGTCGCAGCACACGATAGCCGCCATGACAGCGGCGAGAATCTCTGTGCCGCCGAGGCTCAGCGCGGACCCTGTGAGGCTGTCAAAGGCAACGGGGCCCATGCTCGTCCAGCGCATCATGAGCGCCGGCGCGAACGTCAGGAACGTCACGAGGGCAAGGACCACCCAGATCCAGCGAGAATGCAGGACGCGATAGACATCGGAGCGGAGCAGGGCGATCATCGGACACCACCGTCCTTCTCGTCGTCCATGCCGCCCATGAGCTCGACGAAGTACTCCTCGATGTCGCGCTCCTGCTGGGCGAGCTCACGGACCTCGATGCCGGCCGAGAAGCACGCGGAGCTGACCTCGTCGAGCGCGGCGCCCGTGACCACGAGCGCGCCGTCGGGCTCCGCGCGGAAGGTCGCCCGCGGGAGCGCCTGTTCGAGCAGGGCGAGCCCGCGCTCCGGTGCCGCCAGGCGTACGCGCACCGAACTGCCGCAGCGCTCGTGGAGCTCCTCGTCGGTAAACTCGGCCGTGAGGCGCCCGTCCGAGATGACACCAAAGCGCGTGGCCACACGGTCGAGCTGGTCCAGCACGTGGGAGGAGATCATGATCGTGACGCCGTGCTCGTGGTTGAGGCGCACGAGCGCGAGGCGCATGGCGCGCGTAGCCTCAGGGTCCAGGCCGTTGAACGGCTCGTCCAAAAGCAGCAGGTCGGGACCGCCCACGAGGGCGAGCGCCAGGCCCAGGCGCTGCTTCATGCCGAGCGAGTAGGCCTTCACGCGGCGGTGGTCCACCGGGTCCAGGCCCACGAGGGAGAGCAGGTCGTCCGCCACGTCGCCCGCGTGCGTCATGCCGAGCGCGAGCGCCTTGGCGACGAGGTTGTCACGCGCGGTGAGGCTTGCGAGCACGCCCGGGCTCTCGATGAGGGCGCCGATGCGCGAGAAGCCCTGTGGCGTGGCGCCGCCACGCTCTGGGTCGCCGAAGAGGACGACTTCGCCTGCCGTTGGGCGCGCGAGCCCTGCGACCATCTTCATCGTGGTGGACTTGCCCGAGCCGTTCTTGCCCACAAAGCCGTAGATGTCGCCGGCGGCGACGGTCATGTCCAAGTTGTCCACGGCCAGCTTGCTGCGGTAGCGCTTGGTGAGGCCGTGCGTCTCGATGACGTTCACGCGAGCTCCTTTCTAGAGGCTAGCTCCCATGATGGCGGGCGAACCTTCAGAAAGCATGAGCCAAGTCTAAAGAAAGTTTGAGGATGCGCCGGGGCGGCGGGGGCGACCGGTGACAAGGGTGACGGGGCGGCTGGTGACAAAGGTGACGGGGCTGACAAAGGTGACAGGGTAAACTGTCATGAACCTTTGTCACCCTAAAGGTTCATGACAGTTTACCCCGTCACCTTTGTCACCAGCCGCCCCGTCACCCTTGTCACCGGTCGCCCCCGCCGCCCCGGCGCATCACGTGAGTTTGAAGCCCATGCCCCAGACGGTCTTGACGTAGTCGTCCGTACCCGTCTCGCGCAGCTTCGTCCGAATATTGGAGACGTGCACGGCAACGGTGGAGTCGTCGCCGGCGAAGGGCTCGCCCCACGCAAGCTCAAAGAGCTCCGCCTTTGAGAACACGCGGTTGGGCCGGCGCACGAGCGCCTCGAGGATGTTGAACTCGATCTTGGTGAGCGAGACCGCACCGCCCTTCTCGCCAGCCTCCCCTGGGGCAACCGTGAGCGTGCGTGCATCCGGGTCGAGCGTCCAGCGATGCCAGCGCAGCAGCGCACCGGAGGGAGCAGCGTCACCGCGATGGCGCAGCTGCACCTCAACGCGCGCGGCCAGCTCGTCAAGGTCAAAGGGCTTGGTGAGGTAGTCGTCGGCGCCCAGACGCAGCAGGTCGACCTTGTCGGCCGCCGTCGTGCGCGCGGAGATCACGATCACGGGAGTCGAGGCACCATTCTCGCGGATGAGGCCCACGAGCTCCTCGCCCGTTGCGCCGGGCAGCATGAGGTCGCAAACGACGAGGTCAAACGGGTCGTCCTTCTCGCCCGCGCCACCCAGCAGAAGGCGCGCCTCGGAGCCCGAGAACGCCTGCGTCACCGCGTGGCCGTCTCGCGCCAACCGCGTGGTCACCACGTCGTTGATCGCCGCATCATCCTCTATGACCAGCACATGCGCCATATCTCCCCCATGATGAAAGGTGATCGTCACTGTTCATCATCATAGCGGCATGGAGAGCCAGGTGCCGTCAGCGCGCGGAACCTCGACCGAGCGATATCCCACGTCCCAGGCGTGGGCGTAGGCCGCGCGGATGCCGTCGCACATGTCGGCGGGAACGTGCCCGTCCGACCCCACCGTGATGGGAACCCCGGCCGCACAGAAGCGCTCGAGCAGGCCGCGCGAGGGATAGTAGTCCCCCACCCCCTTGCGCCAGCCGGCCGTGGAGAGCTCCACGCGACGGCCGGTGTCGTGCGCGCAGGCAACCATCTCGTCCCAGAGCGGCGCAAGGTCTATTGTGGCGGCAAAGCCCTCGTTGCGCATGCGCTCCGGCAGGTCGGGGTGCGCCATCGTTCCAAAGGGAAGCGAGCTCTCGCAGGCACGGCACCATGCGACCACGTAGCGACGCCAGACCTCGTCCGGCCCCAGCTCCTGCCAGATGGTCATATCGGAGGTGTCGTCAATCCACGCGCCCTCATCAACGGTGCCCAACCAGTGCACGCTGCCGAGAAGAACCTGTGCGCCAGCGCTCCAGCGAAGGACGCCCTCCTCGCAGCCGGGATACCAGTCCGCCTCAAACCCGTAAATGAACTCCAGCTCGGGATGCGCGTCGCGCGCCGCCTCCCACGCGGCGCGATGGGCCGAGAGCTCCGCCTCGACAACCTGGACCTCGCCCGCCGGGTCCATGGGACCGGGCGGCAGCGTAAGGTGGTCGGTCGCCACGAGCACAACGCAGCCCGCGGCCGCGGCGGCACGGGCGTTCTCCTCGAACGTTCCCACGCCGTCCGAGAAGCGCGTGTGCGTGTGGCAGTCAACGATCGAGCCGGGCGCGAGCGGGCGCATGGCGCTCCTTTCTAGCAGGCGGGTCGCCGGGCGCAAGCCCGACGACCCAAGCCATCACGTATTCTCTGCCGAGAAAACCCGTCCCAGCCTACAGGTCCTGGAGGGCGTAGACGTGAAGCGGGGCGCGGCGCAGCGCCGAGATGGCCTGCACCAGCGCGACGGCGCCGGACATGGTGGTGGCCATGTCGATGCCGCGGCTCACCGCCTCGCCGCGCATCTTGAAGCCGTCGCCGCGCGAGCTGTGACCCTTGGGCGTGTTGATGAGGAAGGCGATCTCGCCGGCCGCCATCATGTCGAGGATGTTGGGCGAGCCCTCGGAGATGGGCTTCACCACGTCGCACGGAATGCCCGCGGCGCGCAGCGTCTTGGCGGTGCCGCGCGTTGCCACAAGCTCGTAGCCCAGGTTCACCAGCGAGAGCGCCACCGGCGCCACCGAGCGCTTGTCGCGGTCACACACGGAGACGAAGACCTTGCCGGACTGCGGCACGTCGTAGTCGATGGCCTCGCGCGTCTTGGCATAGGCCTTCGGGAACGTGGTGTCGAGACCCATGACCTCGCCGGTGGACTTCATCTCGGGGCCCAGCACCACGTCGGCGCCCGGGAAGCGGCTCCACGGCATGACGGCCTCCTTGACCGCGTAGTAGCCGAGGTCACGCCCCTCCTCCGGAAGGCCCAGGTCAGCGATCTTCTCACCGCTCATGATGCGGGCGGCGCACTTGGCCAGCGGCACGCCCGTGGCCTTGGACGAGAAGGGCACGGTGCGGCTGGCGCGCGGGTTGAGCTCGATCACAAAGACCTGCTCGTCGCGGACGGCGTACTGCACGTTGAGAAGACCCTGGATGTGGCAGGAGAGCGCCAGGCGCCGCGTGGTCTCGCGCACCTTGGCCACGATCCTGTCTGAGAGCGAGAAGGGCGGGAAGCAGCAGGCGGAGTCACCGGAGTGGATGCCGCACTCCTCGATGTGCTCGAGGACGGCGCCCACGTAGCACTCCTCGGTGTCGCAGAGGGCGTCCACGTCGAGCTCGATGGCGTCCTCGAGGAAGGCGTCCAGGTAGACGGGGTGGTCCGGGGAGACCTTGGTGGCCTCGGCCATGTAGCTCACGAGGTCCTCGTCATCGTAGACGATGCCCATGCCGCGCCCGCCGAGCACGTAGCTCGGGCGGACGAGCAGCGGGTAGCCCACGCGGCGCGCCACGGACTTGGCCTCGTCGACGGTCTCGGCCGTGCTCGAGGGCGGGTAGGCGATCTCCAGGCGGTCGAGCAGGCTCGCGAAGCGGTCGCGATCCTCGGCGAGGTCGATGGCCTCGGGCTGGGTGCCCATGATGGGGACGCCGGCGGCTTTGAGGCGCTTGGCGAGGTTGATCGGGGTCTGGCCGCCGAGGGTGACGATCACGCCCACGGGCTTCTCGACCTCGATGATGTTCATGACGTCCTCGAAGGTGAGCGGCTCAAAGTAGAGGCGGTCGGAGGTGTCGTAGTCCGTGGAGACGGTCTCGGGGTTGCAGTTGACCATGACGGTCTCGTAGCCCTTGGCCGCGAGCGCGTAGGCCGCGTGCACGCAGCAGTAGTCAAACTCGATGCCCTGGCCAATGCGGTTGGGGCCGGCGGAGAGGATGACCACGCGGGGCTTCTCGGCCTCGTGGAACTCGGTCACGCCGCCCTTCTCGTAGGTCATGTAGTGGTAGCTCGTGCGGGCCGCGAACTCGCCGGCGCAGGTGTCGACGGTCTTGACGCACGGGCGCACGCCCAGGACCTCGCGCACGGCGCGCACGGTGTCCTCGCGCTGACCGGTGAGGTGCGCGAGCTGCGCGTCCGAGAAGCCCAGCTGCTTGGCGGCCATCATGGTGTCCGCGTTCAGGCCCGCGAGGCCGCGCTCGCGGATGACGCCCTCGGCGCGCACGATGTCGGCGATGCGGTTGAGGAACCAGCGGTCGATCTTGGTGAGCTCGAAGACGCGCTCGACGGTCCAGCCGCGACGCAGCGCCTCGGCAACGTAGAGGATGCGCTCCGGCGTGGGCGTGGCCACGCGCTCCTCGAAGCTCTCCTCGTCAAAGTCGTCGTTGCCGTCGGCGCCCAGGCCGGCGTGGCCCTGCTCGAGGGAGCGCATGGCCTTCTGCATGGCCTCCTCAAAGGTGGCGCCGATGGACATGACCTCGCCGACGGCCTTCATGCGCGTGGTGAGCGTGTCATCGGTGCCCTTGAACTTCTCGAAGGCGAAGCGCGGGACCTTGACCACGCAGTAGTCGATCGACGGCTCAAAGCAGGCGGGCGTCTCGCGCGTGATGTCGTTCTCGATCTCGTCGAGGGTGTAGCCCACGGAGAGCAGGGCGGCCATCTTGGCGATGGGGAAGCCGGTGGCCTTGGAGGCAAGGGCGGAGGAGCGCGAGACGCGCGGGTTCATCTCGATGACAATGACGCGGCCGTCGTCGGGGTTCACGGCAAACTGCACGTTGGAGCCGCCGCAGGCCACTCCCACGCGCTCGAGGATGGCGAGAGAGTAGTCACGCAGGCGCTGGAGCTCGAAGTCGTTCAAGGTCTGGCAGGGGGCCACGGTGATGGAGTCGCCGGTGTGGACGCCCATGGGGTCGAGGTTCTCGATGGAGCAGATGACGACGCCGTTGCCCGCGGAGTCGCGCATCACCTCCATCTCGATCTCCTTCCAGCCCTCGACGGACTGCTCGACGAGCACCTCGCTTTCGGGAGAGAGCGCGAGGCCCTGCTCGGCGATGTGCACGAGGTCGTCGTGGTCGTAGGCCATGCCGCCGCCCGCGCCGCCGAGCGTGAAGGCCGGGCGGATGACCACCGGGTAGCCGAGCTCGTCGGCGATCTTCTCGCACTCCCCCACGGTGTGGGCGATGCCGGACTTGGCGACCTCGAGGCCGATGTCGCGCATGGCGTTGGCAAAGAGCTCGCGGTCCTCGCCGGTCTCGATGGAGTCGACGTCGCAGCCGATGACCTCGACGCCGTACTTCTCCAGGATGCCCGCCTTGCCAAGGGCCACGGCGCAGTTGAGTCCCGTCTGGCCGCCCATGTTGGGGAGAAGCGCGTCAGGGCGCTCCTTCTCGATGACCTTGGTCACGGACTCGACGGTGATGGGCTCGATGTAAGTGCGGTCGGCGGTCTCCGGGTCGGTCATGATGGTGGCGGTCGACGACGGCTCGCCCGACGGCACGGCCGATGTCGTGCGGCGGCGCCAGCAGG
>DXAB01000006.1 GCA_019117265.1 Candidatus Olsenella pullicola | reverse complement strand
GTCATGAAATGTATTTCATGACAGTTTACCCTGTCACCTTTGTCATCACCTTTGTCGGCCTTTGCCGCCCCCGCCCTTGTCAGCGCCCGGTCGCCAGGCAGCTCCTTAGGCAACGGCTTCGGCGTCGAGGGTCTCGCGGATGGCGAGGATGAATTCGCGGGTGCCGAGCGTCTCTGGGTTCTCGAGCGACGTGATGCGCGCGAGGTCGCCCGTCATGCGACCGGACTCGATCGTGTGGATCGTGGCCGCCTCCAGACGGTTGGCAAAGTCCACGAGCTCGGGCAGCTCGTCGAGCTCGCCGCGCTTGCGCAACGCCCCTGTCCACGCAAAGATCGTGGCCACGGAGTTGGTGGACGTTGCCTCCCCGCGCAGGTGCTTGTAGTAGTGGCGCTGAACGGTGCCGTGCGCCGCCTCGTACTCAAAGTAGCCGTGCGGGCTCACGAGCACCGAGGTCATCATCGCCAGGCTGCCAAACGCCGATGAGAGCATGTCGCTCATGACGTCGCCGTCGTAGTTCTTGCACGCCCAGATGAAGCCGCCCTCGGACTTGACCACGCGGGCCACGGCGTCGTCGATCAGCGTGTAGAAGTACTCGATGCCGGCCGCCTCGAACTTCTCGCGGTACTCGGCCTCATAGATGTCTGCAAAGACGTCCTTGAAGCGGTGGTCGTAGGTCTTGGAGATCGTGTCCTTGGTGGCAAACCAGAGGTCCTGCCCCGTGGAGAGCGCGTACTCAAAGCAGCTGCGGGCGAAGCTCTCGATGGAGGCGTCAAGGTTGTGCTGGCCCTGGACCACGCCGGGGCCGTCAAAGACATGGACGAGCTCACGGCGCTCGGTGCCGTCCTCGGCGGTGTAGACGAGCTCCACCTTTCCCGGGCCATCGATGCGCATCTCGGAGTTCTTGTAGACGTCGCCGTAGGCGTGACGGGCGATGGTGATGGGCTTCTTCCAGCAGCTTACCACCGGGTCAATCCCGCGCACCACGATGGGGGCGCGGAAGACCGTGCCGTCCAGGATAGCGCGGATCGTGCCGTTGGGACTCTTCCACATCTGCTTCAGGCCGTACTCCTCCACGCGCGCGGCGTTGGGGGTGATGGTGGCGCACTTGACGGCCACGCCCAGGCGGCGGGTTGCCTCGGCGGAGTCAACGGTGACCTGGTCGTCGGTCTTGTCGCGGTTCTCAAGGCCGAGGTCGTAGTACTCGGTCTTGAGGTCAACGTAGGGGCAGATGAGCTCGTCCTTGATGATCTGCCAGATGATGCGGGTCATCTCGTCGCCGTCCATCTCGACGAGGGGGGTCTTCATCTCGATCTTGGCCATGCGTGCCTCCAAGCGTCGCGTCCTTTGCCGCAACGAGCGTAGCACGAGGGCAGCGCTCGTTGGAAACATGAGACGTGCCGGATACAGTTCTCCGCTCGATAAAAGGCCTTTCGTGTAGCGTGAGCCCGCTCTTTGAAGAAAAAAGCTCCTTC
Source organism: Candidatus Olsenella pullicola (assembly GCA_019117265.1). GTDB lineage: Bacteria > Actinomycetota > Coriobacteriia > Coriobacteriales > Atopobiaceae > Thermophilibacter > Thermophilibacter pullicola. Next base: position 2,892 of record DXAB01000006.1, on the reverse strand, counting down.
GTGTAGCGCAAAAAACGGCCCCAGCGCTGTGACAGCGGAGTATCGCCAGGGGAGAACCGCAGAAAAGCCCAGTTGGCTACTTCGATACCCCCAAGAATGGTGCTACACGAAGGAGCGTTTTTCGACGGCAGATGACGCTACGCTACACGAAGGACCAAATACCTTATGAGGGCTAGACGCCGGCGCCAGCGGAGAGCCAGACGGGCTGTCCGGAGCTCACAACGCGTGCGCAGGCGTAGGCGTCGGGGAGCTCAAGACGTGCCACCTCCTCGTAGCCTCCGGCCGTGGGCAGGAGTGCGAGCGCGTCGCCCTCGTCGGGAACGAGGAGTACCACCCTGTCTGCGATGGGGTCGTAGGCCGAGGTCGCAAGGCGAGGGTTGCGCTCGACGAGCGCGTGCCCCTGGAATGCGGGTGCGGCGAGTACTGTGTCGAACGTCATCTCGGCGAGCGAGGCAACGTAGCGAGCGGGCTGTGTCGTGCCGGTTGTTGAGAAGTCGTCAAGCTGCCAGGGGATGTCTCCCGTAAGAGCGGAGAGGTGAGCAAAGATGGGCTCGCCCGATGCCGTGAGCAGTCTCGTGTCAAACTCGGCGCTTGATCTGTCTGGGAGGACGAGAAGCGCGTCCTGAGAGCGGACTCGAGCGAACGTCATGGTGAGGTAGTCACGCAGGGTATGGAGGTTATCGCCCCAGCTCTCGGGCGCGGCAAGCTGAGCGAGCCGCTGCAGGGCATCGTCCCAGGAGCCGATAGCAACCGTCTGGGCAAAGGCCCGCTCGGGATCGGTGGCGTCCCCCTCGCCGACGAAGGCGCGCCAGGCGCCTCGCTTGGTCTCGGTCAAGCCGTCGAGGTCAACGTCGTCAAGGCTGCCGGCATCGACCTCAGTGAGCGCCCAGCGCTTTCCCGCGACGGCGCGAGCCGACCTGCGCAGCGTGACGCGAACGGGCGTGACACCATCGGGCTGCAGGTAGCGTAGAGCAAACGTCACGTTGCTGCGCGTTCCCTCGAGCGCGCCCGTTGAGCGAGCAACGCGGAAGTCCTCCTCGAGCGTTGCCATGGGGTCAACGTTGCTCGGAAGCGCCTGGTAGAGGATGCTGAGCTGCTCGCTTGAGCAGCGCACGTCCGTGTGGAAGTCCTGCGGGAGGTCTCTCTGGATTCGAGGGGTCTTGGGCGCGGGTTCCGGTTCCGGCTCGATGTTCGCCTGCTCCGTGACGACCTCTGGCTCAAGGCCTGGCTCGGGAACGTAGGTGATGGTAAGGGAGATTGACGGCCTGTGGTCAGGTTTGGGCTCTGGCTCCGCCTCGGGGGCGGTCAAAGCCTCGGGCTCCGCCTCGGGGGCGGCCACAGCCTCGGGCTCCGTCTCGGGGGCGGTCACAGCCTCGGGCTCCGCTTCGGGGGCGGTCACAGCCTCGGGCTCTGGCTCAACATCAGCCGTGACCTCGGGCGCGTTTGCCTGATCGATCGCAGCCTCGGGCTCCGCGACAGGTTCGGCAACAGTCTCGGTCTGCGCCGCAGCCTCCTCAGGCACCTCAACCGCACGCTCCACGTGCCGCGGCTTCACCGGCTTCAGCGCCTTCGCGCCGCGCTTGTGCTTCCAGGGCTTGCCGCCCGCCGTGCCCTTCTCGCCGGCTCCATCCGAGAGCTTTGCGAGCGCACGGTCAAACTCATCGTTCTCAAAGACCGTGACGTAGACGTAGCCCTTCTTGAAGACGGTGAGCTTGATGAACTCGCTCAGCCGCTCGCACAGCTCGCGCATGTCCGAGCAGCCCAGGTCCTCGGGGCACAGCCCGTCGGCAAGAAGGGCCTCTTCCGCGCGAGGCAGCAGGGTCTGCTTCCTCATCCCAAGCTCTCGGGAGAGCAGCTGGTATAGATACAGCCTGTTACCAGGGGTAATTTTGGGCATGGTGGCCTCTTCTCACAACGTGGACGCGCATGCGGCGCGGAAAGTGCGGTCTTCTACCTTACTACCCAAAGCTGGCTGCGTTCCCAAAAAATCCCCGAGCGGTTAGGAGGTCGTGTCGCGCGCCGCCTTCCTGCTTGCGCGGTTTCTAAGATTCAGAACGGTCGCCTGCATGCCATGCGGCGCATACCCAATGCTCTCGAGCTCAGAAAGGTCGTGCGGGAGGTACTCCGCCAGCGAGAGCTCTGCCGTCTGCTCGATGCGCTCGGGCAGCTCCCCGGGCGTGGCGGCAAGCGCGTAGACGCATGCCCCCTGCGCGCCCAGGCGCTCCTCGTACTCGCTCGAGGGCTCATCCGGAAAGTCCGCACGCGCGTCCCGGCTCGTCCAGAGCAGGTCGTAGCCCGCAAGCGGCACCTGCGTGAGCATGAAGTCAAAGAGGGGCTGGCTATCGGTTCGCAGGCGCACCTCGGCGCCCGCGGCAAGAACGTCGCGAAAGTCCAGCAGCCGCTCCATGCACGCCATGCGCTTTCCGGCGTCTCGCTTGCGCGGGAACGGCGTGGGAAAGTTGAGATAGATTCGAGAGAGCTCGCCCGGCGAGAAGAACTCGCGCACGCGCATGCCATTTCCGGGAACCACGACAACGTTGGGAGCGCCGCTCTCGCAGACGTGCTGCGCTGCGTAGGCAATGCAGACGGGCTCGGAGTCCATGGCAACGAAGAGAACGTCCGGCTCGCGCCGCGCCGCCTCGATGGCGAAGGCGCCCTTGCCGCAGCCAAGGTCAAGGCGAACCTCCGAGAAGGGCCTCGCCCCAACTGGGGCGCATGCCTCGCACCAGCGCCCACGCCAAAACGCCGGGTCCGGCTCTATGACGTGCCCGTAGCGCTCGAGACGCTCCTCGAGGACGAAGTTCTTCGGCAAGCGCGCGTGCATTCCGTGCATGGGTCTCCCATCTGTCAAAAGGGGACGTGTTTTTTCGCCCAGAGTTTTCGGGACAGGCC
>DXAB01000071.1 GCA_019117265.1 Candidatus Olsenella pullicola | reverse complement strand
GAAGGTACGGGAGATGACGTCGTCCTGCTGCTTCTTGGTGAGGGAGTTGAACTTCACCGCGTAGCCGGAGACGCGAATGGTGAGCTGGGGGTACTTCTCGGGGTGGGCCTGGGCGTCAAGCAGGGTCTCCTTGGTGAAGACGTTGACGTTGAGGTGGTGGCCACCCTCCTCGACATAGCCGTCAATCATGCCGACGAGGTTGTCAACCTGCTCGGGAGCAACAGTGGCGCTCATGTGAGTTCCTTTCTCGTATGGGTCACCCCGCATGGGGCGACCCTCTCTGTCTCACACAGTGTAGCCGATAATTGGCACTAATTCAGTGACAATTATCGAATTCCCCGACTGCTAGCAGCAGCCGCAGTCCGGGGTGGGGTTCTCGATCTGGATGTCCACGTCAACGCCCAGAGCGTCGAGGTCGAGCTCGCCGAACATGACCTCGCCCTCCTTGCCGAGTGCGTTGGGCACGATGGAGAACGTGTTGGAGATGCCGTCCTGGGCGTCCTTGAACGGGAGCTTGGCGACGGAGGCGAGCGACGCCACGGCGCCGTGGGTGTCGCGACGGTGCATCGGGTTGGCACCCGGGGCGAAGGGCTCGCCGGCACGACGGCCGTCGGGCGTGTTGCCGGTGGCGTTGCCGTAGACCACGTTCGAGGTGATCGTGAGGATCGAGGTCGTGGGCACGGAGTTGCGGTAGGTGTCGGTCTCGCGGACGTACTTCATGAAGACCTCGACCACGTCGTGGGCGATCTGGTCCACGCGGTCGTCGTCGTTGCCGTACTTGGGGAACTCGCCCTCGACCTCGTAGTCGGTGACGAGGCCCGTCTCGTCGCGGATGACCTTGACCTTGGCGTACTTGATGGCGGAGAGGGAGTCGGCCACGACGGAGAGGCCGGCGATGCCCGTGGCAAACCAGCGGTGGACGTGCTCGTCGTGCAGGGCCATCTGCAGGCGCTCGTAGCAGTACTTGTCATGCATGTAGTGGATGATGTTGAGCGAGTTGACGTACACCTCGGCGAGCCACTGCATCATGTCGCGGTACTTGGTGATGACGTCATCGTAGTCGAGGTAATCGCCCTCAACCGGACGGAACCTCGGGCCGACCTGCTCGCCGGTCTTCTCGTCACGACCGCCGTTGATGGCGTAGAGGAGGCACTTGGCGAGGTTGGCGCGGGCGCCGAAGAACTGCATCTCCTTGCCGATGCGCATGGAGGACACGCAGCAGGCGATGGCGTAGTCGTCACCGTGGTAGACGCGCATGAGGTCGTCGTTCTCGTACTGGATGGAGCTCGTGGTGATGGAGATCTTGGCGCAGTAGCGCTTGAAGGCCTCGGGCAGGCGCGTGGACCACAGCACCGTGAGGTTGGGCTCGGGGCTGGTGCCCATGTTCTCGAGGGTGTGCAGGTAGCGGAAGGCGGTCTTGGTGACCATGGAGCGGCCGTCGACGCCCATGCCGCCGAGCGACTCGGTGACCCACTGCGGGTCGCCGGAGAACAGCTCGTTGTACTCGGGGGTGCGGGCAAACTTCACCATACGGAGCTTCATGACGAGGTGGTCGATGATCTCCTGGGCCTCGGCCTCGGTGATGACGCCGGCCTTGAGGTCACGCTCGGCGTAGATGTCCAGGAACGTGGAGTTGCGGCCGATGGACATGGCGGCGCCGTTCTGCTCCTTGACCGCGGCGAGGTAGCCGAAGTAGAGCCACTGGACGGCCTCCTGGAAGTTCTTAGCCGGCTTGGAGATGTCAAAGCCGTAGATCTTGCCGAGCTGGTTGAGTTCCTGGAGGGCGCGAATCTGCTCCGCGAGCTCCTCGCGGTGACGGATCGTGGCCTCGTTCATGGTCTTCTGCGTGCCGGCGTGCTCGGCCTTCTTCTCCTCGATGAGGCGGTCGACACCGTAGAGGGCAACGCGGCGGTAGTCGCCGATGATGCGGCCGCGGCCGTAGGCGTCGGGCAGGCCGGTGATGATGTGGCTGTGACGGCAGGCGCGCATCTCGGGCGTGTAGCAGTCAAAGACGCCGGCGTTGTGGGTCTTGCGGTAGTTCGTGTAGATGTTCACGATCTCGGGGTCGACCTCATAGCCGTTCTGCTTGCACGCGGCCACGGCCATGCGGATGCCGCCGTTGACCATGAGGGCGCGCTTGAGGGGCTTCTCGGTCTGAAGGCCAACGATCTTCTCGAGGGGCTGATCGATGTAGCCCGCGGGGTGGGAGATGATCGTGGAGACGAGGTCGGTGTCCATGTCGAGGACGCCACCAGCCTCGCGCTCCTGGGCAAAGAGGCCCATGACCTCGTCCCAAAGCTTAACGGTGTTCTCCGTGGGGCCGGCGAGGAAGGACTCGTCGCCGTCGTAGGGGGTGTAGTTCTTCTGGATGAAGTCACGAACGTCGATCTCGTGCTCCCAGTTGCCGCCTACAAAGCCCTGCCATGCTTCCTGACTCACTGCTCACGCTCCTTAGACGTGGTCGTTGCGTAGCCGTTAGCGTAACGGCGCCCTTAAAAGTACCAGACTTGTGGAGCGTTGATGGTGAGAATGAGTTAGAAGAGGTTTACACCGCGCATTTTTCACAGCTCAAAGTATGTGGCGAGAAGCGCATTGCACCGAAAAAGCGAGGGCGTCACCGTACGGGTGACGCCCTCGCTGGGGGAGGCGCAAAGGTGGGGGGAAGTGGGGGCGCCTATGCCTCCTGGGGCTTGGCCTCGCCCTCGGGGAAGATCTTCTTGTTGACGAAGAAGAAGACCACCATCGAGATGCCGCCGTTGAGCACCGTGGTGCCGATGTTGTAGATCCAGTCGGGCACGAACAGGCCGGCCACGGCGACCCAGACGCAGTTGATGGAGTTCACGATGCACGTGATGATAATGAACGCCAGCAGGTACCAGGCAATCTGCGGGCCGATTTTGCCCTTGGAGCGGAAGACGAAGCTGCGCTGAATGGGGAAGTTGATGCACTCGCCGATCACCATGGCAACCATGTAGGCACAGAAGTAGGCGAGGCCGCCGTGCGCCTGGTCGTAGCCCAGGATGTTCCACTGGAAGGTCTCGCCGAACAGCGTCACCGGGATGCCGGGCCAGCCAAAGGACGCGTCCCCGAGAAAGGCGAAGGCGGCCGGCAGGAACGTGAGCATGAGGTACTTGAAGACCGTGATCACGTTGGAGACGATGACGAAGAGGCCTCCCTCGCGGATCCAGGTGGCGGCGGACGGGTGCTTCTCGGCGAAGCTGCTCCAGAAGTTCATGGGATGCACTCCTTACGTGAGGGTTGACTAACGCCTGCTGGAGACGGCCTCGATCTTCTTGGCGAGGCTGGCGTTGCGTACGAGATTCATGACGAGGGCAAAGAGGATGGGCACGGCGATCCACAGCACCCAGAGCAGGATGCCGACGCCGACGCCCCAGCCCAGCGCGAGGGAGATGACCAGAAGGACGGCGCCCCCCCAGCCAAAGCCCTTGACCTCGCGGACGAGGGCGTCCACCACGGCCATGTCCACCATGCCCCCGGTCATCTTGGCAATGGCCCTGAGCGGCATGTTCCAGACGAAGAGCACGTTGAGGTTGGGGTGTCCGGAGCGGTCCGCCGCGTTCTTCATCGCCCGCAGCACCGCCCACACGATCAAGAAGATGAGCGAGCGCCCGTGGTTGAGGTCGCGGAAGCAGATGTTGCGGTCAACCCGGGTCTTGCCGTCGGGGACGGCGTGGCCGAGAAGGGCGGAGAAGTGGGCGTCGTCGACGGAGCGCACGTCTGCGGACTCATAGGGCGTGACGTCCGCCCCCTCGTAGGGGTTGGGCGCGCCGGTGCCCGCGAGGGAGACGGCTGCCGTCAGGCGAACGTCCTCGGCCGAGGAGGCAACGCGCAGCTCGTAGGTGCCCGCCTCGACCTCCCAGCGGTTGGTGCGCACGTTGAAGTAGCGGAAGGCGGTGTCGTCGAGGGGGATGGTCACCACCTTGGACTCGCCGGGCTCGAGCCGTACCTTGGCAAAGCCCTTGAGCTCCTGCTCGGGGCGGAAGACCGTCGCCCCCGGCTTGGCCACGTAGAGCTGAGCGACCTCTGCGCCGGCAACCGTGCCGGTGTTGGTGACCGTGAAGCTCACGCCCTTCTCGTCGGCCTTTAGGCCCGAGTAGGAGAAGGTGGTGTAGGAGAGGCCAAAGCCAAACGGGAAGGCAACGTCCACGCCCGCCTTCTGGAAGTAGCGGTAGCCAACGTAGATGCCCTCGCGGTACTCGGCGTTGCGCTCGTCGGAGGGGAAGCTCGCGGAGGAGGGGACGTCCGAGAGGCGCCTGGGCCAGGTCTCGGTGAGCTTGCCGGAGGGGCAGACGGCCCCGGTGACCACGTCGAGCGCGGCGCCGGCGCCGGCCTGACCGCCGAGGGCGCAGTAGAGCACCGAGCGCGCGTCCGCCATCCAGTCGACCTCGACGCACGACCCTGCGCTGAGGAGTACCACCACGTTGGGGTTGACCTCGGCGACCGCGTGCGCGAGCTCAACTTGGTTCTCGTTCATGCGCATGGTGAGGCGCTCGGCGCCCTCGGACTCCGCGATCTCGTCGAGGCCCAGGCAGAGCAGGACCACGTCGGCGCTCTTGGCGAGGTCGAGCGCGGCGGCGCGCTTGGAGGGGTTCTCGCCGCCGTGGCGCTCAAAGCCGGGCTCGTAGCCCACGAGGGTGAGGTCGGTCTCGCCGATGAGGTCGAGCAGGCTGTCCACGCGCGTGCAGTTGACGGCCGAGGAGCCGGCGCCCTGGTAGCGCGGGGTCTTGGCAAAGTCGCCGATGAGGGCGACCTTGGTGCGGGCGGGCAGGGGGAGGAGGTTCTGCTCGTTCTTGAGCAGAACGCAGCCGGCAGCCGCCGCCTCGCGGGCGAGCGCGTGGTGGGCGTTGGCGTCAAAGGACTCGGGTGCGCCGTCCACGCCCTCCCGTGTGGAGAGGGCGAGCTCGATGGCCTCGTCGACGCGCTCGTCGACGTCGCGCTCGGAGAGCTCGCCGCGCTCGATGGCAGCCATGAGCTCGCGCACCGAGCCCAGGCCGGGCGCGGGCATCTCGTAGGTGGAGCCCGCCGCCACGCCGGCGGCATGGTCGTTGGAGCCGCCCCAGTCGGTCACGACGGCACCGTCGAAGCCCCACTCGTCGCGAAGGATGTCCTTGAGCAGGTGGGCGTTCTCATTGGCGTAGGTGCCGTTCACGAGGTTGTAGGAGCTCATGATGGTCTTGGGGTGCGCCTCGCGCACGCAGATCTCAAAGCCCGTGAGGTAGATCTCGCGCAGGGTGCGCTCGTCGACGATGGAGTCGGAGGCCTGGCGCCTCGTCTCCTGGCTGTTGACGGCAAAGTGCTTGGGGCACGCACCGATGCCGTTGGACTCCACGCCGCGCACAAAGGCCGCGGCCATCTTGCCCGAGAGATACGGGTCCTCGGAGAAGTACTCAAAGTTGCGGCCGCAGAGGGGGTTGCGCTTGATGCAGAGGCCGGGCCCGAGCAGCGTTGCC
>DXAB01000070.1 GCA_019117265.1 Candidatus Olsenella pullicola | reverse complement strand
GAGAGGCTCACGTGCTTGTGCTCCATGAGGTCGATGAGGCGCCCGGGCGTTGCCACCAGAAGGTCGCAGCCCCTCTCGAGCTCCTTGATCTGTCGGTCGAACTTGGTGCCGCCCATCACAATGACCGCACGCTGGCCGGTCTCCTTGCAGACGACGCTTACGACGCTCTCGATCTGCGCCGCCAGCTCGCGCGTGGGCGTGACCACCAGGGCGTGCGGGCCTTTGCCCCTTGTGCCCGCCACGAGCTGCAGCGCGGGCAGTGCGAAGGCGGCTGTCTTGCCCGTGCCCGTCTGGGCGGAGGCAACGATGTCTCGGCCCGTGAGCACCACGGGGATGGCCTGGGCTTGGACGGGGGTTGGTTCGGTGAAGCCGAGGGCGTCCACCCCGGCGAGAATCTGCTCGTTTAGCCCGAGCTCGGCAAATGAAGTAGTCATGGGACTAAGTATAGAGCATGCGGACAGCAGGGCGTTATGTGCATGCATAAAACAACCGTTCGTGCGATGCCGCGACGGGCCCGCGCGGGGTTTGGCCGTTCGTGCGATGCAAAATCCAACCTCGCAGACAACATCAAAACTAATTCGAAAATCTATATATAAGTCTACCAGCGGACATATATACCTCAATCATCGGAGATGGACGGAAGCACGTCCAAAGGCCCAATAATCGCATCGCACGAACGGCCAAACCCCGCGCGGGCCCGCCGCGGCATCGCACGAACAGCCGTTTTTCGCACTGCTCGAGCCATTTGGTCGCGGTTGCCCGCGGCGCGCCGTATACTTAGCAGGTTACGATGCAGAAACGGAGACCGCATGCCCATCAACATCCCCGACGGCCTGCCCGCAAAGAAGATTCTCCAGCAGGAGCGCATCTTCGCGCTGGAGGAGGAGGTCGCCAGCCACCAGGAGATCCGTCCCCTCAAGGTGGCGATTCTCAACCTCATGCCCACCAAGATCGAGACCGAGACCCAGATCCTGCGTCTCATCTCCAAGTCTCCGCTGCAGGTGAGCTGCGACTTCATGCGCGTCTCTACGCACGAGTCCACCCACGTCTCCCAGGACCACCTGGTCAAGTTCTACGACACGTTCGACGCCTTCCGCGACGAGAACTACGACGGTCTCATCATCACCGGGGCGCCGGTCGAGCACCTCGAGTACAACGAGGTCGACTACTGGGACGAGTTCTGCGAGATCGTGGACTGGAGCCAAGAGCACGTGTTCTCCACGATGTTTCTCTGCTGGGGCGCGCTCGGCGCCCTCTGGCACCTCTACCAGATTCCCAAGCGCCAGCTCGGTGCCAAGCTCTTTGGCGTCTTCAAGCAGCGCCTCTGCGACGAGTACAGCTTCCTCACCAATGGCTTTGACGAGGTGCACTACATGCCGCACAGCCGTCACGCCGCGATTGACACCGGCGAGCTGGCCAAGCACCCCGAGCTCTGCACGCTCTCCGAGGGCTTCACGAGCGGCCCATCGCTTCTGGCCACGCGCGACTTCCACGAGGTCTACGTGACCGGCCACTTTGAGTACGGTCGCGACACCCTGGCCGACGAGTTCTGGCGCGACTTCCACAAGGGCCTGCCCATCCGCGTGCCCGAGAACTACTTCCCGGATGACGACCCCGAGAAGCAGCCCCTCTTCACCTGGCGTGCGCACGCCAACCTGCTCTATCGCAACTGGCTCAACTGGGTCTATCAGATGACGCCGTACGACCTGGACGAGATTCCTGCCGCGATCGCCGACCTGCGGGCTCGGAGCACGGCTGCCGCCGGCCACGTGGACAAGTTCTAAGGCGAGAAGATCATGGCAGAGGAGCATCTTACAGAAGAGCTGCTTGAGCGCCTGCGCGCGTCCGCTCGGCCGGAGGCCTACCTCGACGAGGGCGTCACGATCGATCGCACGCTGTCCGACTACCTGCACGAGCTGCGCATCGAGAAGGGCCTCAAGCGCTCCGCGATTTTCAAGGCCTGCGGCATCAACCAAACCCAGGGCTACGACATCTTTGGCGGCAAAAGCAAGCCCGGACGCGACAAGGCCATCATGCTGTCTCTTGGCATGGGCTGCACCCTACGTGAGACGCAGCGCATCATGCGCCTGGCCGGCGTCTCGGAGCTCTGGCCCAAGACGCGCCGCGACGCCATCATCATCTGGTGCATAGAGCAGGGCATGTCTCGCCAAGAGACCGACGACGAGCTCTTCCGCCTGGGCGAGGACACCCTCTTCAAGAACACCGGTCCGCTCACCTAGGCCCGTTGGCAGTTCAGCTAGCAACTGAGGACTCAGTTGCCAACGGAACTTAAGCTCTATGGAGAGAGTCAGAAGTCGAGAAGAGCGGGCAGAGAGTGGACGACGAGCAAATCATGCACGCCATGGATCTTGATGACGCCTATCGCGTGGAGCGCGTGCTCGCTCGCGGGGCAGGCGGCGTGACCGAGATTGTGTCGCTGGGGGAGTCGGGCCCGTTCGTCCGCAAGCGCATACCGTCCAAGCTCGCGCGTCGAGGCGTGTGGGGCACCCTCGCCGAGTGCGACTCCGCGCGCCTGCCTCACGTGATTGCTACCTACGAGATGCCGGACGAGTTTGTGGTGGTGTGCAACTTCGTTCCCGGCGAGAACCTGGAGCAGCTCCTGTCCGCACGCGGGCGTCTTTCCGAGAAGGACGCGGCGCGCCTGGTGGCCCAGCTCTGCGAGGCGGTCGCGGCACTCCACGCGCACGGCATCATCCACCGGGACATCTCGCCGACCAACGTGATCGTGGCGGCGGACGGCGCGCACCTCATCGACCTTGG
>DXAB01000069.1 GCA_019117265.1 Candidatus Olsenella pullicola | reverse complement strand
CCGGGTATGACGGGCCTTCCTCCCCCTATGAGACCGCCCGTCGAGATGGAATGGTGAGGCGCCCTGAACGGCCTTCTCCCCTCGGCAACGGAGTCGAGCGGCTGCCCCGCAACGGAGTGGATGAGAAGGGCCATGGCGCGCTCGTCGTCAGTGAGCGGGGGAAGGATGGTGGGGAGCCTTCGGGCGAGCATGGTTTTTCCCGCGCCGGGAGGACCTATCATGAGCATGCCGTGCCTCCCGGCCGCGGCAATGACCATCGCGCGCTTGGCGAGCTCCTGGTCAACGACATCGCCGAAGTCAAGGGCACCGTCACGCGGCGTGTCAGCGCACAAGTCTCGATGCCGGAGGAGCGGGAGGCTCTCCGCGCTCTCCCGAAGCTGGGCGAGCGAGGATATGCCCCGCGCATCCCCAACGAGACCGGGCGTCAGGGGGCTGTCCGCGGACGTTACGAGGGTGAGGCCCGTCTCGCGCGCGAGCGCTGCGTAGGCAACGTCCCCCCTGACGGGGTTCACCTCACCGTCCAGACCAAGCTCGCCCACGAGCAGGCACCCTCTCGCAACGTCTGGCGGAAGCTGCCTGGTAGCAATGAGGATCGCAACGGCTATGGGCAGGTCAAAGGACGTGCCGGACTTTCGCTTGTCGCCTGGCATGAGGTTTATGATCACGTGCTCGCGCGGAATGGTGAAGTCGCACGCCTTAAGGGCGCAGCGGACGCGAGAGCGCGCCTCGAGAACCGAGGAGTCCGGCATGCCCACGACGTCAATCCCGGGCAGACCCCCCGAAAGGCTGACCTGCACCTCAACAGGTATGGTCTCAACCCCGTGAATCGAGGCGGTCAGGACGCTGACGGCATCCCCGCTCATAGGTCGTCACCCTCGAAGGCGCCTCCGATGTGATGGAGGTGCGCCCAGCCCGGTTTTGTGGCGGTGATGCCTATGACGTCAAAGCGAACGCGGTCGAAGTATGGCGCGGACCTGAGAAAGAGCGAGGCGCACCTCGCGTATCTCGTGCGCTTGGCCTCGTCAACGGCCTCCTCGGGGATGACCTCATGGTCCTGGACAACTCCCGGCCTGAAAGCACTTCTCGTCTTGACCTCAACAAAGACCAGCTCACCGTCCGGGTCCTTGGCGATGATGTCGACCTCGCCCTCCGTGCACCGCCAGTTGCGGGCGAGAATCTGCCAGCCCCGGGCGAGAAGGGAGCTGACCGCCGCGTCCTCGCCCCTCCTCCCAAGGTCGTGGGGCGACAGCTCGCCAAACTGGGGGCCACTCGGAGCGTGCGAGGGCTCGCACCCTTGTCCGAACGACGCCACGGGCTCTGACAGGGTCTCCTCAAATGCTGACTCCATAGCTCTGCCTCCTCACGTCGGTGTGAGAAGAGCGTCGCAGAGGTTGCTTGCACGAACCTTCCCTGCAGCTGCGCAAACGCGACGCGTAACTGCCACATCAAAAGGCGAGACGAAATCCTGGCAGCAAGAGAGCCGTGAAAAGGCGGGGGCACACGCTTGGCTCAAATATAAGCCTTTAAAACAGACGCCCAGTCTCCAGGAAGTTTCCACAAAACGAGACGCGATGGATGGGCGTGAGGCCACGATCGCGAATGGCCGCTATGTGCTCAGCGGAACCGTAGCCCTTGCATGAGGCGAGGTGATAGCCGGGGTACTCCTCGTCGTAGGCAACCATGAGGGCATCTCGCGTGACCTTTGCAACGATGGAGGCGGCGGCGATTGAGGCTATGCGCGCGTCGCCCTTCACGATGCAGCGCTCCGCAGGGTGGGCGTGAACGGGGTTGCCGTCAATGAGAACGGCGTCTGGATCGATCCCGGTGTCACGGATCGCCTGAGCCATGGCGCGCGGGAGAACGCAACCCATGCCCAGGGCGTCAATTGTGGCAGGATCTATGTGAGCTATGCCAATGGCCACCGCAACGTCGGCAATCTGGGCGGCTATCTCCTCACGGCGCGCTGGGGCGAGCTGCTTGGAGTCGTTGAGGCCCATGATGCGGGGCTCAGGGGGAAGGCAGACGGCGCAGACCGTGAGCGGGCCCGCCAGCGCACCCCTGCCGACCTCGTCTACCCCGACGACAAGGCCGCTGCCACCAAGCTCCCGCTCAAGGTCATAGAGCGCGGCCACTCGCTCGCGCTCGGCCTCTGCGCGAGCGATGCGACGGCGCGCCGCCTCCACGGCACGGGTGACCTGCTTTCGCGGGTCCTCCGCATAGCGCTCGATGAGCGCCCGAGCCTCGTCCTCGGGAGCGTCCGAGATGAGCGCGACGATCTCTCGCGCCGTCGCGGGACGTGGCGTGTTGGATCCCATGGGCTACCCACTCCCTGCATAGCAAGACCGCCCCCGAGGGGGGCGGTCCTGACGAACTGAGCTATGAAGCCTAGTCGCGCTTCTCGCGGATGCGGGCGGCCTTGCCCACGCGGTCGCGGAGATAGTAGAGCTTGGCGCGGCGGATGTCACCGTGACGGACAACCTCGAGCTTGGCAATCTTGGGGCTGTGCAGCGGGAAGGTGCGCTCGACGCCCACGGAGAAGCTGATCTTGCGCACCGTGAAGGTCTCGCGGGCGCCAGCGCCGCTCATGCGGATGACGTCGCCCTCAAAGACCTGCTCACGGGTGCGATCGCCCTCGACGATGCGATAGTGCACCTTGACGTGGTCGCCAACCTTGACCGCGGGGATGTCCTCGCGAATCTGCTGACGCTCGATGGCGCGGATGTAGTCCATATTCATACCTCGTTCTTCTCTAGAGGTGCCGACGCTCCCGCGAACGACACATAGGTTTACACACAGCGCTTGATTATAGGGCACGTCATATCCGCGCACAACCACGCATCCGTGCATTTTTTGCGATGTCGCATCGATGCGACGGGCCGCACCCTTCACGATCGAGGACGTCACTGAGCGCTAGCGGGGAACCCGCGCCCTTCTCGCCTTCCGCCCTACAGACAGAGCCCGACCACTATGCCGGCGGGCTCGCTCGCAAGGCCCGTGGTCCCCGGGTATCCGCTCGCCATGACCTGGTAGAAGTAGCTGGCGTCCTCCCCCGTGAAGCTGTAGGGGTAGGCCGTGCGGTACCACCACGCCACAGTGGAGCCGCCGTACGGAAGCGCGAGCACGTTGCCCGGGTCGGACGTTGCCGTGACGCCGGCCCCTGAGAAGTACTCGTACTGCTCGCCCTCCGCGCTGAGCAGCGCGTCGTAGCGTTTGAAGTCCACGTAGCCGGTGTGGGCGTTGGGCTCGGTGCCGTACTCGTCCGTGAACCAGGAGACCTGCCCGCAGACCTCGGAGGCCGAGAAGAGCCAGAGTGCGTCGCTCGTCTGGGTGACGGAGGCAACGTCTGCCGTGACACCCACGTTGTTGGTGAGCTTGGAGACCGGCACGATTGCGGACGCAAGCTCGTCAGGTAGGAGGTCAGCCCCCTCACCCGCAAGCCAGGCACGAAGCTCGGATGACTCCCAGCCTCCCGCGTTGGTGCCCGAGGAGCTCATCGCACGCAGAGCGATCGGCGAGGTCATGAGGGTGAGTCCCGCCTTGCCCGCGCCGTCCGTCCGCTCATCGTGGTAGATGCCGACGATGGTGAGCTGAGCCGTGATGCCGTTGTCAAGCGGGAGAGGACGGACGTCTCCAACGGAGAGGTTGTACGAGGTAGCCACCTCGCGTGCGGCGTCGTCCGTCTCGGCGGAGCCTATCAGATCGGCCACCTGAGCGAGCTCGTCCCACGTGTACTCGGAGAATGCCTTTGCGACAAGCTCCTGCCGCTGCGGCTCCCCCTGCCGCGAGGATGACACGTCTCCCGCGAGCACCAGATACAGAAGCGCTGCCCCAAGGGCAACTACCGCGATGCCCAGCACAACAGCCACCGCCGTAAAGCAGCCGCCACCGTCACGTCCGCTCACGTCAGCCTCCCTCCCAAGCTCCCGAATGCCCTATGTTACCTGACACGGATGTATGGGTGGACCGTAGCGGTCACCCTAACGGCTGGGCGCGCGCGGAGTCGGGTAATGAGTCGGGCTCGCACGGCATACTCCACGTGTCCCCGCACGCCCCTCGTCGCGCGCACATGGCCCAGGGGCCACTCTGCGGTTTCTCTACCTGCGTCGCCACGACTTGGGAATCTTGAGGTCCTCGTAGAGGCCGATGGCGTAGCGGTCGGTCATGCCGGACACGAAGTCCGCAACCTGCACGTCGGGTGCGTCGTCGTGCACGCGATACTCCGGCGGGACCTCGTCGAGATGCGCCACGAAGTAGTCGAAGAGTTCCTCGAGCATGGCGTAGGCCTTGGGCTCCTCCCACTTGGCGTCACCATGGGAGTAGAGGTTCTCGAAGAGAAAGCGACGCGTGTCCATCATCGCAGACCACACGCCGGGCGACATCTCGATGTCACCCGCCTCGGCGCTTCTCGTCACCACGTCGTGCACCATGGTCTCGATCCGCTCAGAGGAGCTTGCGCCCAGAACCTCGCGTGCCGCGACAGGCAGGTCCCTCTCGGCGAGCAGTCCGGCACGCTCGGCGTCGTCGATGTCGTGACACACGTAGGCGATGCGGTCCGAGAGCGCCACCACCCGGCCCTCGAGCGTGGCGGCGCGCTGGCCCCCGTTGTGTGAGCGGATCCCGTCCACCACCTCGCGCGAGAGGTTGAGGCCGCGTCCGTCCCGCTCGAGGAGCTCAACGATGCGCGCGCCCTGCTCGTTGTGCGCAAAGAGTCGCGCGGAGCCCGGCGCCTTGGGGTCCAGGTGCCGACAGCGGGCCAGTGCGTGGCTGAGCGCGCGCTCACCCACGTGGCCAAACGGCGTGTGCCCCAAGTCGTGCCCGAGCGCAATGGCCTCGGTGAGGTCCTCGTTGAGCCCCAGCGGTCGGGCGATGGAGCGAGCCACCTGAGCCACCTCGAGCGTATGGATCAGCCTCGTGCGATAGTGGTCCCCCTCCGGGGCAAGAAACACCTGGGTCTTGTGGGCAAGACGGCGGAAGCTCTTTGAGTGCAGGATGCGGTCGCGGTCGCACTGAAAGCACGTCCTGAGGTCATCCTCGGGCTCGGGGCAAAGCCTTCCGAGGGACGCGTCGGCAAAGGCGGCGTCCGGGGAGAGCCGCTCGCGCTCGGCGCGCTCAAGCTCGGCTCGCGTTAGGACCCTCATCCCGTCTCCTCCCCTCTTCCGTTATTTGGGGACGTGTTATTTCTCTCAGAAAAAATGGGACAGGTCAAGGAGGCGGCAGGTGAGAGGCCATGCTCACCCACACAGAGACGCGAGGGCACAAGACCTGTCCCATTTTTTCTGAGAGAAATAACACGTCCCCAAATAACGGAAGAGGGGAGGGAGCGTATGGCTCCCTCCCCCACAGAGACGTGCGTGAGAATATGTCGCTTACTTGGCGACCTTCTCGGCGCCGCCGTTGGCCTCGATCTTGGCCTGGGCAGCCGCAAGGCGGGCGATGGGCACGCGGTACGGCGAGCAGGACACGTAGTCAAGACCGAGGTCATAGTACATGTGGATGGACTCGGGGTCACCACCGGTCTCACCACAGACACCGCAGACGATGTCCGGGTTGCCGGCGTGGCCGCCCTCGACGCCCATCTTGACGAGCTTGGCAACGCCCTTGTCGAGCGTGGCGAAGGGGTTCGTCTTGCAGATCTTCTTGTCGAGGTAGAGCGGCATGAACGCGGCCTCAACGTCGTCACGGGAGAAGCCAAGGCCCATCTGGGTGAGGTCGTTGGTGCCGAAGGAGAAGAAGTCGGCGTGCTTGGCGATGTCCTCGGAGGTGATGGCAGCGCGCGGAATCTCGATCATGGTGCCGACCGGGATGTCGAGCTCGACACCGTACTCCTCGGCGACGGCCTTGATGTTCTCCTCGACGACCTCACGGACGAGAGCAAGCTCCTCCTCGAAGGCAACGAGCGGGATCATGATCTCCGGCTTGGGGTTGAGGCCCTGCTTCTGGAGCTCAGCAGTGGCGGAGGCAATGGCCTTCACCTGCATGACGTTGAGCTCGGGGTAGACCAGGCCGAGGCGGCAGCCACGAAGGCCGAGCATCGGGTTGGCCTCCTGGAAGGAGTCGAGCTTGGCGAGAAGCGCCTTCTTCTCGGAGACGTCCTTGCCCTCGGCCTCCTCCTTGGCGATCTCGACGTCGAGGTCACGCGGATCCTCGAGGAACTCGTGCAGAGGCGGATCGAGCAGGCGCACGATGACGGGCATGCCGTCCATGGCCTTGAACATCTCGAGGAAGTCGCCCTTCTGAGCGGCGCCGAGCTTCTCGACGGCGTCGGCCTTGACGGCATCGTCGTCAGCAAGAATGAAGTTCTGGATGAGCTGCTTGCGCTCGCCGAGGAACATGTGCTCGGTACGGCAGAGGCCGATGCCGGAGGCGCCGTTGTCCTTGGAGAGCTGCGCGTCGGCCGGGTTGTCGGCGTTGGCGCGCACGCCGATCACGCGGCCGCGGTCAGCGTTGAGACGGACCTCGTCGGCCCAGTCGAGGATGGTCTGGAGGTCGCCACCGAGCTCCGGACGGACAAGGGCAACCTCGCCGAGGATGACGTCACCGGTAGTGCCGTCGATGGAGATGACGTCGCCCTCGTGGAGGGTGATGTCGGTGCCGGCGACGGTGCAGACCTTGTTGACGGCGTCGATCTGGAGAGCATCAACGCCGCAGACGCAGGGGGCGCCCATGCCACGGGCGATAACGGCCGCGTGGGAGGTCTTGCCACCGTGAGAGGTCAGGATGCCCTCAGCGGCAACCATGCCGTGGAGGTCGTCCGGGGTGGTCTCCCAGCGCACGAGGATGCAGGGCTTGCCGGCCTCGGCGTAGGCCTCGGCGTCAGCGGAGGAGAACACGACGGCGCCAACGGCGGCACCCGGGGAGGCGTTGAGGCCCTTGGCGATGACCTTGTAGTCAGCCTTGGGGTCAAACTGCGGGTGGAGGAGCTGGTCGAGCTGCTCGGGAGCAACGCGCATGACCGCCTCCTCCTTGGAGATGCGGCCCTCCTCGTACATCTGGATGGCGACCTTGAGGGCAGAGAGAGCGGTGCGCTTGCCGACGCGGGTCTGGAGCATCCAGAGCTTGCCCTGCTCGATGGTGAACTCGAGGTCCATCATGTCCGCGTAGTGGTCCTCGAGGATCTCAAAGACGTGGAAGAGCTCCTTGCCAGCCTCCTCGAGGCCCGGGACCTTGGGCAGGTCGGCGATCGGCTCGGTGTTGCGGATGCCAGCCACGACGTCCTCGCCCTGGGCGTTGACCAGGAAGTCGCCGTAGCGCTCGTTGGTGCCGTCGGCGGGGTTGCGGGTGAACGCGACGCCGGTGGCGGAGGTGTTGCCCTTGTTGCCGAAGGCCATCACCTGGACGTTGACGGCGGTGCCGAGCTCGTCGGGAATCTTGTTCTGCTTGCGGTAGAGGATGGCGCGGTCGGTGTTCCAGGAACCGAAGACGGCCTGCTCGGCGAGACGGAGCTGCACCAGCGGGTCGTGCGGGAACTCGATCTTGCCGTCGACGAGCACCTCGGGGTACTTCTCGGCGTCGACGTTGTCGGCAAAGATCTGCTTGAACGTGGCGACGAGGTCCTTGAGGTCATCGGCGTCGAGCTCGGTGTCGAGCTTCACGCCCTTCTCGGCCTTCTTGGCGGCGATGGCGTCCTCGAAGAGCTGGCCGGAGACGCCCATGACGACGTCCGAGAACATCTGGACGAAGCGACGGTAGGAGTCGTAGGCAAAGCGGGGGTTCTCGGTCTGCTTGATGAGGCCCTGGACGGAGTCATCGTTGAGGCCGAGGTTGAGGACGGTGTCCATCATGCCGGGCATGGAGAACGGCGCGCCGGAGCGCACGGAGACGAGCAGCGGGTCCTCGGAGTCACCGAGCTTCTTGCCCATGCGCTCCTCGAGGTCCTTGCGGTACTCGTCGATCTCGTCAAGAACGCCCTCGGGCCAGACGTTACCCGCGCTGGAGTAAGCGACGCAGGTCTGGCAGGTGATGGTAAATCCGGGAGGGACGGGAAGGCCGATGTTGGCCATCTCGGCAAGGTTGGCGCCCTTGCCACCCGTGATCCACTTGGCCTCCGCAACGGACTCGCCCGCGACCTCGGTCACGTTGTTGCCGTTAGCGTCGAAGCCAAAGCGGTAGACGTGCTTTTCTGCCATGTTTACCCCTTGCTTCCTGGGTCCTGGCGCGCCCATGCGGGCGCGCACCTACAACTGGCGGCGAGCGAAGCGCTCGCAACCTCACGAAATAGTAGCAGTCACACTACCGTTCACATCCGTTTTTCGGCCATTCGACCAACATGTTGGGGTAAACGGCACCTGATATACCAAATCGGGGCCGAGCCATGCAGCCCGACCCCAGAGGTAGTAACATGAGTGGCGATTTGGCCTTACTTGCCAGCGCCCTCCTCCTTATAGATCGCACCGATCTCTCGCGTGGGCTCCTCGCCCGTCAACGTGGAGATGACGGTCACGGCTGGGCCGAGAAGGTCAATCGAGGGGATGCCGCGACGGTCGAGCTCGCGGCGAATCTCACGGCGAAGGATGCCGTTGGCAAACGTGTGGAACACGGCGCACGGACGGCTCTCGTCGAAGTTCTCATCAAAGTAGGCACGAACGGTGTCCACGTCCTTCACGTTGGAAAGACGGCGAATGTCCACCGAGGCGTCGCCAAACTGGGCGGCAGCCGCCATGACAACGGTGTTGGCCGTCTCACCGCGCGCGTCGGAAAGAACATAGATGAGGGGCACGACCTGACCGTAGATGTCGTCATCCAAATCGAGCTTAGCCATCGCAAGACCTCCTATGTCTCATTCGTGGCTCGTGCGGTGTGTATATGAGCCTATTCTACTTCTTGCGAGAGAGAGCGCCAATGTCCGCCACGCCAACAAAAACCTCAACAAAGCGGTTAAGCAGGCGCAGGCGGT
This sequence comes from Candidatus Olsenella pullicola, assembly GCA_019117265.1. GTDB lineage: Bacteria > Actinomycetota > Coriobacteriia > Coriobacteriales > Atopobiaceae > Thermophilibacter > Thermophilibacter pullicola. The sequence continues at coordinate 15,804 of DXAB01000069.1, read as the reverse complement.
TCTCCCTTACCGCAGTATCCTCATCCATGACAAGCACGTCATCAAAGAATCGGTCGATGGGGGCCTTAAGCCCGGCAAGTGCGGAGAGCGCGCCGGCGTAGTCGTCCTTGGCAAGGGCAGCGCAGACGTCAACGGAGCCCTGCTCGCAGGCATCGAGCAGACTCCTCTCGGCGGGGCCGAGAAGGGCCTCGTCAACGCTCGTCCCGAGGGAGGCGTCGCCAAGGTGAGCGGCGCGGGCGTAGGCGGTGGCGAGGTCGTCAAAGAGCTCGGGGCTCTGCGAGCGCGCGTCCTCGAGGGCGTTCGCGCGCGCCATGAACTCCACGGGATTGATGACGCCAACGGCGGAGACCGCCTCGATCGTGTCCGGGCGGATGCCCTCGTCGCGCGCGATGGCAACGAGGCGGCCCTGGAAGAACCTCACGACGGCACCGGCAACGGACTCGAGGTCAAACTCGAGGCCCTGGGCGTGGTAGGAGCCAAGTGAGAGGCCGATGAGCTGACGCAGGTCGCAGCCGGGCAGCGTGCGGAGCATGGCGATGATGCCAATGGCGGCGCGGCGTACGGCATAGGGGTCCGAGGAGCCGGTGGGGGGCTCGTCAATGGCAAAGATGCCGCAGACGGTGTCGAGCTTGTCGGCAATGGCGACGCAGCGGCCGCAGGTGCCGGAGGGAAGCTCGTCCCCCGCAAAGCGCGGGCGATAGTGCTCTCGGATGGCGGAGCAGACCTCCGGGGCCTCGCCGGCGGCGGCAGCGTAGTAGCCGCCCATGACGCCCTGCTGGTTGGTGAACTCCACGACGGCCTGGGAGACGAGGTCCGCCTTGGCGAGGTGCGCGGCGCGAGCCGCCGCCGTCACGCCGGCCTCGTCCTCCCCCGCCTGCTCGGCAACGGCGGCGGCAAGGCCCTCCATGCGCTCGACCTTCTGGAGCATCGTGCCCAGGCGCTCCTGGAAGGTGACCGACCCGAGGCGCTCGACGAACTCCTCCATCGGGCGCTTGAGGTCCTCATCGTAGAAGAACTTGGCGTCGTCAAGACGCGCGCGCACCACGCGCTCGTTGCCGGAGACGACGGTCTCGGAGACGCGGGGATCGGCGTTGGAGACCACCACGAACTCGCGCGTGAGGTTGCCATCGGCGTCGTAGATCGGGAAGTAGCGCTGGTTTGAGAGCATGGACTCGCAGATGATCTCATGCGGGACCTCGAGGAACGCCTCGTCGAAGGTGCCCACGAGGACCGTGGGCCACTCGCAGAGGTTCACGACCTCGTCGAAAATCTTGCGCGGGGTGTCAACGCGCGCCCCGCCGCGCTCTGCCTCGATCTTGGCGATGCCCTCGCGAATGACCTCCTCGCGGCGCTCGGCGGAGAGCACGAAGGCGCGCTCGAGCGTTGCCTCGTAGTCGGCCGGGAAGGCCACGACGTGCTCGCCCGGGGCAAGGACGCGGTGTCCGTGCGTGGTGTTGGACGAGGTCACGTCCGCATAGGTCACGGGCACGACGTCCTCGCCGAGAAGCGCGCAGATCCAGCGGATGGGGCGCACGAAGGTGGCGTGCTCGGAGCCCCAGCGCTGGCTGCGGTAGTTGGGCCACTGCAGCCCACCGATCACGTTGGCGGCGAGCTCGGAGAGGATGGGCGCCGCGGGCCTTGAGGGAACGCTGCGCTCGGCGAAGACGTACTCGCTGCCGTCGGCGTCAACGCGGCGGACGAGGTCAGCCGCCTCGGCGCCGCACTTGCGGGCGAAGCCGAGCGCGGCCTTGGTGGGCTCGCCGCTCTCGTCAAAGGCGATGGAGGCCTTGGGGCCGCGCTTCACCTCGTGGATCTCGTCGGTGGCCACGGCAACGTCGGCGACGAGCGCCGCGAGGCGGCGAGGCGTTGAGATGACGCGCACCTCGCCGTGCGCGAGGCCTGCCGCGTCAAGCCCCTTGGCAACGAGGCCGCCGAGCTGCTTTGCGGCGTTCATGAGCGGGGCCGAGGGCATCTCCTCGGTGCCGATCTCAAGCAGGAAGTCTCGGGTCTCTGCCATCTAGGCCACCTCCCCCTTCTGGGCGACGTCATCGGTCTTGCCGGCAACCTCCGCGAGGTAGCACTCGCAGCAGAGCTTGGCGATGGTGCGGACGCGCAGGATGTAGTTGGCGCGCTCGGTAGCCGAGATGGCGCCGCGGGCGTCGAGCAGGTTGAAGGCGTGGCTGCACTTCATGACGCAGTCATAGGCGGGAAGCGGGAGCTTCCTCTCAAGGCACGCGTGGCACTCGCGCTCGTAGTCGTCAAACTTTTCGCGCATCATCTCGACGTTGGCGACCTCGAAGTTGTAGGCGGAGAACTCACGCTCGTTCTCGTGGAAGACGTCGCCGTAGGTCATCGGCGTGCCGTCAGGCAGGTAGGACCAGATGACGTCGTAGACCGAGTCCACGCCCTGGGCGTACATGGCGATGCGCTCGAGGCCGTAGGTGATCTCAACGGGCACGGGGTCAACCTCGATGCCGCCCACCTGCTGGAAGTAGGTGTACAGGGTGACCTCCATGCCGTCCATCCAGACCTCCCAGCCAAGGCCCCAGGCGCCCAGCGTCGGGCTCTCCCAGTCGTCCTCGACGAAGCGAACGTCGTGCTCCGCGGGGTCGAGGCCAATGGCGGCGAGCGAGCCGAGGTAGAGCTCCTGGGAGTCAACCGGGCACGGCTTCAGGATCACCTGGAACTGGTAGTAGTGCTGCATGCGGTTGGGGTTCTCGCCGTAGCGGCCGTCAGCGGGACGGCGGCAGGGCTGCGGGTAGCAGGTGCGCCATGGCTTTGGCCCGAGCGAGCGCAGCGTGGTGGCGGTGTGGAACGTGCCGGCGCCGACCTCGGAGTCATAGGGCTGCATGACGGTGCAGCCCTGCTCCGCCCAGTAGCGCTCGAGCGTGAGGATCATGTCCTGAAACGTGAGAACGTTGTCGCTCATGTCCGTCCTTCTCTCGTCTCGCCGTAGGCGCTAGAGCGCACCAACGTGCGAGAGCGGCCAGTAGATAAAGAGGACCCGCGAGGTCACGTCATCAACGGAGACGGGCCCAAAGAAGCGCGAGTCCTTCGAGTTGGTGCGGTTGTCACCCATGACCCAGATCGTGCCCTCGGGGACAACGTAAGGATAGCTGATACCTGCGGAGCCAAGATAGTCAGAGAGCGATTCGGTGGGCTTGCCCTCGGTGTAGGGCTCCACGAGCGGCTCCCCGTCAACATAGACGACCCCGTCAACGAGGTCTATGGTCTGCCCCCCAACGGCGATGACGCGCTTGACGAGCGTCTCGCCGTCGGTGAGCGGGCTGTCAAAGGTGACCACGTCCCCAGTCTTCGGGCCCTCAAAGTGAAGGCTGACCATCTCGCCCAAGAGGAGGTCGCCCTCGTGAATGGTGTTGAGCATGGACCCGGAGGGCACGTAGTAGACGCCTATGACAAAGAGCCTCAGGATGGCGGCAATGGCAACGCCGCCGAGAAGCGCCCCCACGGGCCAGGGGATCCCCTTCCGGGAACGCCCGCGGGCCCCCTTCGGACTGGCCGCGTGGCGCGGCTCGTAACCCTCGCTCATAGCGCCCCTCTCCCCTCTCGAGCCAAAACGATCCCCTGCGCGAGCTCGCGCTCCTCTTCGGTGAGGTCGGCGCCGTCCAGCAGGTCGGGACGCCAGAGCGCGGTCCGCTCGATGGCGTTTTGCCTTCTCCAGCGCGCGACGCGCGCGTGGTCCCCCGAGAGCAGGACCTCGGGCACGTCCATGCCACGATAGCTCGCGGGACGCGTGTACTGGGCATATTCCAGAAGCCCCGCGGACGAGAAGGACTCGTCCGCGGCGGAGAGCTCGTCGCCGAGCGCGCCGGGAAGAAGACGGACCACGGCATCGATCACCACGAGCGCGGCGAGCTCGCCGCCCGTGAGAACGTAGTCCCCGATGGAGAGGACGTCATCTGCGAGCGAGTAGGCCCGCTCGTCGATGCCCTCGTAGCGCCCGCACACAAAGAGTATGCGCTCCTCGGTGGAGAGGCGCTCCGCAACGCGCTGGTCAAAGCGCTCGCCACAGGGCGAGAAGAACACGACGCGTGGCCGTGGGCCCGCGGTGGAGAGGTCGTCGAGCGCCTCGAATAGGGGAGCCGGCTTCATGAGCATGCCCTGGCCGCCCCCAAAGGGGGCGTCGTCAACCGTGCGGTGACGGTCGTGCGTCCAGTCTCGCAGGTCATGGGCCTCAAACGAGAAGATGCCGGCGCGCTGCGCCCGACCCATGATGGAGGCCCCGAGGTACGTCTCGAAGACCTCGGGAAACACCGAGAGCGCCTCAAACCTCATGAGCGCGACACCCCTCTCCGCCAATCGAGCCCGCGGGGAATGCTGATGGAGATCTCGCCGCTCTCGGGAACGGAGCTCACGACCTCGTCGATGACGGGGACGAGCACCTCGGAGTCCGCATCCCGGATGACCCAGACGTCGTTTGCGGGACCCGTCATGACCTCCTCGATGGTGCCGGCCCTTCCGCTCTCCACGTCGCGGACAACGCGGCCGACAAGGCGCTCCCGGTCGTGCAGGGGGAGGTCCTCGGGGAGGTCGTCGACGCGTGCCAGCAGGTAGGTGCCCACGAGGTCCTCCGCCTCACCGAGCGCGGCGACCCCGGAGAGCGAGACGAGCGACCCCACCCTGTTATCAGAGGAGACCGAGGTAACGGTGCGCCAGCGGCTTCCGCGAAGCGCGGGGGGGACAAGGGCAACTTCGAGCCCCGGGCGCACAAGTGAGGGAAGGCCGTGAACGGGAACCGTCACGACCTCCCCTCTTCTCCCGTGGGTCTTCTCCACACGGGCTATGATGCGATAGTGAGAACGCATGAGCAGCTAACCCACGACCTCGACCTCAACGGAGGTGCCGACACGCTGCCCGAGGGCACGGGCGAGCGTGCGAATCGCCTTGATCGTGCGTCCCTTGCGGCCAATGACCCTGCCGGCATCCTCCTCCGAGCAGCTCACCTCGATGAGCGATCCGCTCTCGGAGTCCGTCACGTCAAGGGAGACGGAAGACTCGTCGTCAACGAGGCCGCACACGATGTACTCAACGAGATCGGCGACCTTGTCAGAGGGCAGCTCCTGCTCCTCGGTCTCAACGAGACCGCTTTCCTGGGCGCCCATAGCGGGACCTACTCGGCGTCGGCGGCCTCGGCGGCAGCTTCAGCGGCAGCCTTGGCAGCGGCAGCGGCCTTGGCAGCAGCCTTCTTGGAGATCTTCGTCTTCTTCTCGACGACGGGCTGGCCATTGCGGGCGATGTCGATGAGGTGCGCCACGGCGTTGGTCGGCTGAGCGCCCTTGGAGACCCACTCGTCAACCTTCTCGAGGTTGATGTCGATGGTCTTGGGGTTGGTCAGCGGGTTGTAGCGGCCAACCTCCTCGATGTAGCGACCGTCGCGCGGCATGCGGCCGTCAGCGACGACAACGCGGTAGTAGGGGCGCTTCTTGGCACCGTGACGGGCCAGGCGAATCTTGACTGCCAATGAAAACTCCTTCAGACGTGCGGTGCGCGGGGTTACAGTGGGGTGGCCGCACCGCTTGACCACAAGCAGTTAACCATCATACGACTCTTTAAAACTGGGGCAAGGTGCAGTTTTTGTGAACACGGGCCCTGAAGCCCGCATGGGAGTTGGGCTTCAGTGGAATTTCAGCCCCGCTGGGTAGGATACCCACCATGACCGAGCACGACCACGTCGTGCGAAACGCGAACCCTAAGGAGCGGCCGTGAACATACTGGTTGTTGAAGACGAGCGCAACCTCGCAGACGCGATCGTACATATCATCGAGGAAGACTCCCAGCACGCAGAGGCCGTCTACGACGGGCGTGCGGGACTCAGGGCGGCGCTCTCGGGCTCCTATGACGCCGTGATCATGGACGTCATGCTCCCGGGCATGGACGGCAACGACGTCGTGCACGAGATGCGCCGCCAGGGCGTGTCCGTCCCCGTGCTCATGCTCACCGCCCGAACCGCAACCGACGACAAGGTCAAGGGGCTCGACGCCGGCGCGGACGACTACATGACCAAGCCCTTCGAGGCACCCGAGCTTCTCGCTCGCCTGCGCGCGCTCACGAGGCGCCGCGGCGACGTGCTCCTTGACGAGGCGGTCTTTGCCGACGTTCGCCTTGACCTCGCCACGCATGACCTGAGCTGCGGGGACTCCACCGTGCATCTCTCGGGCAAGGAGTTCGAGGTCATGAGCATCCTTATGACCTCGAACTCGCGCGTGGTGTCCAAGCAGGACCTTCTCGTCCGCGTGTGGGCGGACTCCGATGCCTCCGAGAACTCCGTCGAGGCCTACGTCTCCTTCCTTCGCAAGAAGCTCGCCCACATTGGCTCCAAGGTGCAGATCACCACCCTGAGGATGCTCGGGTACCGCCTTGAGGTCCTCGCCGAGTAGGGGGACGCCCATGCTCGCCAAGCTCCGACGGGAGTTCATCGCCATCTCCATGCTGCTCGTGGGCCTCGTGCTCGCGGGGGTGCTCGGCTCCTCGCTGCTTTCCAACGCCATGATGCAGCGTTCCGTGACCATGGAGATCCTCGAGCGCGCGCTGCAGGGGCAGATCGAGGACGTGACCCTCGGAGACACCACCGGCGAGCAGAGCACCGACCTCATGCTGGCCGTTGTCATCGAGGTGACCTCCGACGGCGTTCCCTATGCCGGGTACGGCAACTCGTCGATCGAGGTCCCGGACGAGATGCTGCGCGACGTGATTCTCGATGCCATGACCAGCACCGAGAGCGCCGGCAGATGCGAAGACTACCACGTGGCGTGGATGAAGACCGAGACGCCCTGGGGCTGGCGGATCGCCCTCGTGGACACCTACTCGCGCGCCGCGAGCCTGCGCGTCCAGGCGCTGACGAGCCTCATCATCTTCTTTGTCTCCATGGGCGCGCTCTTTGTCATCTCCTACGTGCTCTCGGGCTGGGCCCTCAGGCCCGTCGAGCGCTCGTGGGAGCGCCAGCGCCGCTTTGTCTCGGACGCCTCCCACGAGCTCAAGACGCCGCTCGCGGTCATCCTTGCCAACACGCAGATACTCGAGGGCATGGAGGAGCTGCCGGAGGAGGCGCGCCGCTGGGTGGACAGCACCTCCGACGAGGCGGGTCACATGAAGGGGCTCGTTGAGGACCTGCTCACGCTCGCCCGGGTGGACGAGGAGGCCGCGACAAAGTCCGGCTCCAAGCGCGAGCTCGCGAGCGTCGACGTCTCGGAGCTCGCCTCGCGCTGCGCGCTCGAGTTTGACGCGGTGGCGTTTGAGCGCGGCTGCGAGATTTCCTGCGACCTCCCCAAGGGCATCACGGCCCGCGCGAACCAGGAGGCGCTGCGACGCGTGGTGCGGACCCTGCTTGACAACGCCACCAAGTACGCGCGGCCGGGCTCCGTGGTGAGCGTGGGCCTCAAGGCCGAGGGCAAGCGCGTTGTCCTGAGCGTCAACAACCGCGGGGAGACCATCTCGGCGGAGGACCTCAAGCACATCTTTGACCGCTTCTACCGCACGGATGACGCCCGCGAGCGTCAGAGCAGCGGCGGCTTTGGCCTTGGGCTCGCGATAGCCAAAAGCCTCGTGGAGTCCATGGGGGGCAAGATCTCTGCCACCTCAAGCGACGAGGCGGGAACGACCTTCACCGTAACCCTATAATCGGGGCATGAGAAGAATGGCCCCCACATCCGATTCCGGGCAGGGCGAGCCCCGCCCGGGCCCGCCCGAGGCGTTTGCGTGGCGGGGCCCCGCCGTGGGGCTGCTCGACCTCGACGCGTTCTTCGCCTCGGTTGAGCAGCTCGACCATCCAGAGTGGCGGGGCAAGCCGGTCATCGTGGGGGGTTCCTCGGAGCGGCGCGGAGTGGTCTCGACGGCATCCTACGAGGCGCGAAAGTTTGGCGTCCACTCCGCCATGCCCTCTGCCACTGCGGAGCGCCTCTGCCCGCACGCCATCTGGACGCGCGGGCACTTCGACCGCTATCGCGAGATGAGCGCCAGGGTGATGGCAATCCTCGAGCGAGAGACTCCCCTCGTGGAGCAGGTCTCAATTGACGAGGCGTTCTTCGACGTGACCCCGGGCCGCTACTCAAGGGAGAGCCCCGTCGCCATCTGCCGCAGAATCCAGCAGAGCGTGGCAGAGCTGGGCGTAACCTGCTCCATCGGCCTTGGCGTCAACAAGACCGTGGCAAAGATCGCCTCGGAGCGCGAGAAGCCCCGCGGGCTCACGGTGGTGATGCCCGGAACCGAGCGGGCGTTTCTCGCCCCGCTCCCCGTGAGCGCCATGAGCGGCGTGGGGCCCTCGACCGCGGGACGCCTCGAGCAGCTGGGCATCCGGACGCTCGGGGAGCTCTCGCGTGCCGACGAGGGGCTTCTCGAGCGCACCTTTGGGGTTCTGGGCCCGCGCATGGCAATCAGGGCGGCGGGGCTGGAGCGCAGCGAGGTTGCCGCGGCGGCCGCCCCGGAGGAGGTGAAGTCCGTCTCAAACGAGCGCACCTTTGCGACCGACCTTCTCGCGAGGGACGAGATCTGCGCCGCGATACGCCACATATCGGACCTTGTGGGCAGAAGGCTCAGAAAGAAGGGGCTTCGGGGGCATACCGTAACCCTTAAGCTCAAGTTTGACGCGAGCCATGCGAGGACCGCGCAGAGAATGTTGGACTCCCCCACCGATGACGAGCGGGTCTTTGGAAGGGTGGCGATGTCGCTTCTCGACGAGCTCTGGTTGCCGGGCGTTCACGTTCGCCTGGTGGGAGTGGGCGTCTCGGGCTTTGGCGAGGGGGCGCCCGCGCAGCTCGCGCTCTTTGGAGACGCCTCCTCACCGGAGGAGCGAGACCGCTCGGCCCTTGGCCACGTCACCGACGCCCTGCGCGAGCGCTTTGGCGAGCACGCGGTGAGCTACGGGCACAGCCTTCGCTTCACCAGGGACAAGGACTGAGGGGGTCGCCCAGCCTAGGCGAGGTTGAGCTCGACTGCGGGAGCGTCACCCCACAGACGCTCAAGACGGTAGAAGTCCCTGGTCTCCGGCCTGAAGACGTGAACGACGACGGAGCCGTAGTCAACGAGCACCCAGGAGAGCCCCTCCCTGCCCTCGCAGGAGATCGGAGAGACGCCGCAGTTGGCGCTCACCTTCTCGCGCACCTCGTCGACAATGGCGTCAACCTGACGGGAGTTCTCCCCGGTGCAGATGAGAAAGTAGTCGCAGACGTCGGTTTTTGTCGAGAGGTCAAGAAGGACGATGTCTCCCGCCTTCTTGGAATCCGCGGCGTGGGCGGCGACCTTTGCGAGCTCGAGCGAGGTTACGGTCATGCAGTCTCCTAGCGTTTTCTGCTCGCTCGCTCGGAGGCGAGCGCGTTGTACACTTCAATGGTACCCGGATAGAGGTATCTCCCACCCCTCAGAACATAGACGATGCCCCCGACAAAGGACTCCCAGAAGAGGTCGTCGAGCGGGGCCTTGTCCACGAGTGAGCGCGTGCGCTCGATGCCGGGGGTCGAGGACCGGAGGGGCTCGATGCCGTCTGCGACGAAGAGGACCTGGTCAAGTGGGGTCATATGGGCGGCGGCGGAGGTGTGGACCTCAATGGCGTGCCAGACCGAGGGCGGAAGCTCGGGATAGCGCTCGGGCAGCACGCGCGCGGCAACGATTCCGTGAAGAAGGGAGTGCACGAGCTCGAGGTCAACGCACAAGTCTATGCCGAGCTCCCGCGCGTGGTCGAGCTGGTCTCCCACAGACGAGGCCTTCTCCCAGTCGTGGAGGATGCCCGCCGCGCGCGCGAGGAAGGGGTCGACGCCATAGATCACCGCGAGGCGCTCGGCGGTCTTGGCCACGGAGAGGGAGTGCGCGAGCCGCCGGGGCTTCTTGGCAAGGTGTTCGGAGACGTCGCGCTTGAGCCGGTCGAGAAGCGCCTCCTGCTCGGGCGTGTACCTCACCTTGAGCTTCTTCTTCGCCATCTAGTCGACCACCTCCCTCGTCTGACCGTACCTGCTGCGCGAGGCGCCATAGAGCCCATGCTTGTGAAGGTAGCCGGTGACGGCGTCCGGGGTGAGGTAGCGAAGGCTCTGCCCTGCCTCCACGCGCTCCCTGAGGTAGCTCGAGGAGATGGCAAGGGCGGGTACAGAGAGATAGGTCACGTCAAAGTCCAGCCCCGATGCGGCAATGGCGTCCCAGGCGCGGTCGAGGTCGTAGCCCGGGCGCGTGGCGCCGACCAGGTGGGCGAGCCGGGCGATGTCGTCGGCGTCTCGCCAGGAGACGATCTCCGTGATGGCGTCAGCACCGGTGATGAAGTAGAACTCGACGTTGCCCGGGTAGAGGCCGCGCAGGAGCCGGAGCGTGTCCGCCGTGTACGTGACACCCTCGCGGTCGATCTCAAAGCGCGAGGCAACGAAGTGGGGGTTGTCCGCCGTGGCAAGCAGCGTCATGGCAAAGCGGTCCTCGCCGGAGGTGACGCCCGCATCGAGCTTGAAGGCGGGGCGCCCGGCGGGCATGAACACCACGAGGTCGAGCCCGAGGTCATCAAAGGCCTGCTCGGCGGCAACGAGGTGCCCGTAGTGGATGGGGTCGAAGGTGCCGCCCATGATTCCCAGGCGATAGGTGCGGTCCTCGTCCCTGCCAAGAACGGGAAGGTCTGCCGCGCGCAGGGCGGCAACGTTCACGCTCATCGGATCTGCCCGTCCCCTCGCACGAGGTACTTCGTCGTGGTGAGCGCCTCGGCGCCCATGGGGCCGCGCGCGTGAAGCTTCTGGGTCGAGATGCCAATCTCGCCACCGAGGCCAAAGACCCCGCCATCGGTGAAGCGGGTGGAGGCGTTGGCGTAGACGGCGGCGGCGTCAACGCCGGCGAGAAACGCCTCGCAGGCAGCGTAGGAGTCGCTCACGATGGCCTCCGAATGGCCGGTTCCGTATCGGTTGACGTGAGCCACGGCCTCCTCCACACCCTCAACGCACCTAACGCTCATCTTGAGGTCGAGGTACTCCCGACCCCAGTCATCCTCGGTCGCGACGCCCATCTTGACGCCGCACTTCTCGGCGACGGAGCGCGCGAGCTCGTCTCCCACCAGCTCGACGGAGCGCTCGGAGAGGGCGCGGAGCACGGGCGGGAGCAGGCGATCGGCGGCGCAGGCGTCAACGAGCAGAGACTCGGCGGCGTTGCAGACGCCGGGACGCGAGCACTTGGCGTTGACAACGATGCTCACGGCCTTCTCGGCATCGGCGTCGCGGTGCAGGTAGATGTGGCAGTTGCCGGTGCCGGTCTCGATGACGGGCACGGTGGCGTTCTTGACGCAGTGCTGGATGAGGGACGCCCCGCCGCGGGGGATGAGCGCGTCAACGAGACCGTTTGCACGGATGAGCTCGTCGGTCTGGGAGTGAGCGGCGTCATCCGAGACGTACTGGACGGCGTCCCCGGGAAGACCCGCCTCGAGCAGGGCCTCCCTGCAGGCCTCAGCGATCGCGACGCAGGACTGCTGGGCCGCGGACCCGCCCTTGAGAACGCAGGCGTTTCCAGACCGCACGCAGAGCGCGAAGGCGTCCGCGGTGACGTTGGGCCGCGCCTCGTAGACGATGGCGACCGTTCCGAGAGGCACGCGCACCTGCTCGATGCGCACGCCCGAAGCGAGCGTCCGCCCGCCCACAACGCGGCCGAGCGGGTCCTCCTGACGCGCTATCTCCTCGAGCGAGGACGAGATGGACGCCAGCCTGCCCTCGTCGAGCAGCAGGCGGTCCTGAAGGGGCCCGGGCATGCCCGCAGCCCGTCCGCGCGCGAGGTCACGGGCGTTGGCGGCGCATATCTCCCCCGAGCGCTCCACGATGATGCGCGCGGCGGCGAGAATCGCCCTCGACCTCACGGCGGCGGGCGCCTGACCCAGGGCAAACGACGCCTCGCGCGCAAGGGCCGCCTTCTTCAGTGCCTCGGACATCTCCCTCTCCCTTCCTAGAAAACGAGAAGATCGTCGCGATGAACCGCGGGCTGCGCCCGGTCCTCTCCGAGAAAGCGCGCAATGACGTCAAGCTTGACGCCGCGAACGCGCCCCATGTCCTCAGAGGAGTAGCGTGCGATGCCGCGGCCTATGATGTCCCCGGAGTCCGCGCGCACGTTCACCACGTCGCCCGCGGCGTAGCCGCCGCTCGTGGAGACGACGCCCACGGGCAGGATTGACGCGCCGCGCTCGAGGACGGCGCGCGTGGCGCCCTCGTCAAGCGAGATGGTCCCGCGGGGGACCTCGGCAAGACCAATCCAGAGCTTTCTGCCGCCCTCGTGCGCGGAGCCGAGGGGGGCCTCGAAGCGCGTGCCGAGCGCGGCGCCGCCGGCAACGTCAAGGAGCACGCCCTCACGGCGCCCCCGGCAGATGACGGTGGGGATGCCCGCCGCGAGCATGGCGCGTGCGGCGCGCAGCTTGGAGGACATGCCGCCCGTGCCATATGAGGTACCAGAGCCCCCCGCCATGGCGCTCAGGGCGTGGTCAACCTCGCTCACGCGCTCAATGAGCCGGGCATCGGGGTTCTCCTGGGGGTTGGCGGTATAGAGACCGTCAACGTCGGAGCAGATCACGTAGAGGTCCGCGCCAACGAGGGCGGCCACGAGCGCGCCGAGCATATCGTTGTCGCCAAAGGCAAACTCGGCAGTCGAGACGGTGTCGTTCTCGTTGACAACGGGCACCGCTCCCAGCTCGAGCAGGCGTGTGAGCGTAGTTCTGGCGTTCAGGAAGCCGTCTCGGTCCATGACGTCCCGACGCGTGAGAAGGACCTGGCCGCAGGGGACGCCGCACTCGGCAAGGACGTCCGCATACGCCTGGGTGAGGCTCGCCTGCCCTGCCGAGGCACAGGCCTGAAGCGTTGCGATGTCAGCTGGGCGCTGAGAAAAGCCGAGGATGTCGCGACCGGCCGCTGCGGCGCCCGAGGAGACGACGACGACGCGCGTCCCGCGGTCAATGAGCGCGGAGACCTGGTCGCAGAGCGAGCGGATGAAGCCGCGGTCGAGGGCACCACGCTCGTCGACGAGCGTCGACGAGCCAATCTTCACGACCATCAGCCTCGGCGAGCCCATCTACTCCTCGCCCTCCCCCGTCGAGACGTCGAGGTCGTCCTCGGCAAGCTCGTCAAAGTCGGGCGCGCCATCGCGCCCCTCGAAGGTGAACGCAAGCTCGAGGATCCTGACCTCGTCACCGTTGACGGCACCCGCCTTGGCGAGCGCGTCGTCAAGGCCGCAGCGCTCAAAGCGGTGCTGGAGGTATGCCACGGCCTCGTCGTTGTCCCAGTCGGTCTGAATGACCATGCGCTCGATCTGGGAGCCGCTGACACGCCAGGCGTGGCGCTCCTCGCGGGCAACGCGGATCTGGCGATCCCGGCGCTGGCGTTCGCGCTCCCAGCGCTCGTTGAGGTCAAGCACGGGACCAGAGGCAGCAGCCTCCGCGCGTAGGCGCGCAACCTCGGCGGCGCAGGTGGAGACGAGGGCGTCAAGCCCCTCGCCGGTGGCGGCCGAGACGGCAAAGAACTCGTGGCCGTCGGCCTCGGCGGCCTCGCGCAGGCGGGCCACGGCCTCCTCGGTCTCGGGAAGGTCGCACTTGTTGGCAACCACGATCTGCGGGCGAACGGCAAGCTCGCGGGCATACGCCGCAAGCTCCTCGTTGATCGTGCGATAGTCCTCAACGGCATCGCGCCCCTCGTATCCCCCCGTCACGTCGACCACGTGGAGGATGAGGGCCGTGCGCTCGATGTGACGAAGGAACTGGTGACCGAGGCCCCTGCCCTCGCTCGCCCCCTCGATGAGGCCAGGAACGTCAGCGACGACGAACGACTGGCCGCTCGCGGCGCGGGCGACGCCTAGGTTGGGGACAAGCGTGGTGAAGGGGTAGTCGGCGATCTTGGGCCGAGCGGCGCTGATGCGCGCAATGATGGAGCTCTTGCCAACCGACGGCATTCCCACGAGCGCGGCGTCTGCCATGAGCTTCATCTCGAGCTCGATCCAGTGCTCGCGTGCGGGCTCGCCCTTCTCGGCAAACGCCGGCGCACGACGGACGGAGGTCACAAAGTGGATGTTGCCGCGCCCACCGGCTCCCCCGGGGGCAACCACGACGCGCTCGCCGGGCTGGGTGAGGTCGGCAATGTCGTAGGCAGGGGTCTGGGTGGCGGGGTCAAGCTCGCGCACGACCGTTCCCACGGGAACACGAAGAACGAGGTCCTCGCCGTCCCGGCCGTGACGCCGCGCACCCTGGCCGTGCGTGCCGCGCTCGGCACGAAAGTGGTGCTTGTAGCGATAATCGATAAGCGACGAGAGCTGGGCGTCCGCCTCGATGATGACGCTTCCGCCGCGACCGCCGTCCCCACCGTCAGGACCGCCCTTGGGGACAAACGCCTCACGCCTGAAGGACATGCAGCCGGCGCCGCCATCCCCGCCCTTGACGTTGATGTGAGAAAGATCGGTGAACGTGTTCTCCACGTGAGTCTCCTTTGTTCGAGCTTACATGGTACGGCAACTGCGGCAACGCGTCCAACCTCAGAAGACGACAGGCGATTTCGGTAGCTGCGGCCCTTACTGCCACAAAGCCCGTGTCAGCCCACGGGCCCTCGTGCAAGCCACCCGCCCTCCGTCTCTCATGCCCTCGTGCAAACCAATGGGTTTTGGGCAAAAGATTTAATGGGGCAGACGGTCTCGCATAAACTTTATTGCCCAAAACACTCATAACATTGCTGAAAGAGCGAAATATCGTAATTCCGGGCAGTGGGTGGCCCTCGGGATATGAAATCTTTGCCTCAAGATCAAGCAAAGCTTCTCGGTGAAAGGATTCTGCCCAACGCGGGAAGCGTAAAAACCCAAAAGCAAGGTATTTCGAACATGTGCCCGACAAGGGGCGGGAGCCGCAAGAAGCGATGGGGTCACTGCCTTGATGTCAGGAAAAGTCAGCCGAGCTCGAGAAGAACAACGCCTCAAACGCAAAGAGCCCCGGTTCAAAGACCGGGGCCCGAGTCGTGCTATGAAGCAGAGCGCTTACGCCTCGCGGACGTGCACGCGGTGCTTGACGCCCTTGGTGAACTCAACGGTGCCAGCGGTGAGGGCAAACAGGGTGTCGTCCTTGCCAATACCCACGTTGTCACCAGGGTGGATGTGCGTGCCACGCTGACGGACGAGAATCTCACCAGCCTTCACGAACTGGCCGCCGTAGCGCTTGGTGCCGAGGCGCTGGGCGTTGGAGTCACGGCCGTTGCGGGAAGATCCGAGGCCCTTCTTGTGTGCCATGGTAGTACCTGCCTTCTAAAACCGAGGAGAGAGTTACGCGGGGAGCTCAACGACCTTAATCTTCGTCAGGTTCTGACGGTGACCGTTGGCGCGGTGATAGCGCTTGCGCTTCTTGAGCTTGAAGACGAGGACCTTCTCGCCCTTGAACTGCTCGACGACCTCGGCGGTGACCTTCTTGCCCTCGAGGGGAGCAGAGCCAACGATGGTCTTGGTGCCGTCGTTCACGAGAAGGACGGGCAGCTCGACCTTGTCGCCAGGCTGCGCGTCGAGCTTCTCGACGTCGATGACGTCACCCTCGGCAACCTTATACTGCTTGCCACCAGTTGCTACGATTGCGTACATGTGCGGAACCCTTCATTGCTGGCTGAATGCAACAGTTGCTTATATTACTAGCAGCGTCCGGACTCGTCAACAAAGGAGTTGGCGTGACCTGCGGATACCGTAAGGGAAAAGACGGCACCGAGCGCCGCGCCCGGACGATGCGACCTTGCTCAGGATAATGGTGCGCGACACTCTTCGCCAAAGGGTCCGAGAGGCTCCACAAGACGCCCATGTTCCTCGTGCCACTGCCCGGTGCGACGCACCCGCATGACC
>DXAB01000068.1 GCA_019117265.1 Candidatus Olsenella pullicola | reverse complement strand
GATCGACGGCGTGGGCGGCGCCGGGTACCTCACCGCGAAGAGCTCTTGACAGGCACCCCTCCGGCGCGTGCGGCGCTTGCGCCGCATGTGCCGGAGGGGTGGACGCGCCGCCGCATGGGGCTCGGGACGAGCCTGCAGTGCGGGCGGCGCGAGGGGCGGGGCATGACGGGTTACCGTTCGTCCCGATTTCCCCAGTACTCCTCATGCGACTCATAGATGTTCGCCGAGGAAATGCTGTTCTTGTGTCCGCACTCGGCGCACTCCCATACGTACTTATGGTCATCGAATCCAGGCTGTACGTTTAGATATGCGCCGCATCTGTCGCAATACCAATCTACGTCTGGAAATCTCTCGCCCATGCTTTCTCCTCTCTGTTTCGTCTTTCGCTAGGCAGTTGCTTCTCCTGCCTGGCTGTCTCCAAGTGTCTTTTCCTCCATGATTTTGACGAGCACTTCCTGTGCCTTTTCTGCCTCCTCTTTGGTTTTCTTTCTATTGTCGATATAGCCCTTTACCTTGTCGTATCCCCATTTTGCTCCGGCTCCGATTAGTGCGGCGACGCCCAGCCAGGGGATCATTTCCATCCTTCCCTCTGTCCGGGCATTCGATGTGATGGTCTCTATCATCTTCTGGGGACCACCCATTTGCTTTGCCGTACTTGTTAGTTCTGCATAGGGCCAATCTTGCATTCTTCCTCCTGTCTTCCTGCTGCCTTTATTAATTTGGAAGGTCAAGTCCCCCTTCATCATTGACGTCATCCAGCTCTTCATATCCAGCGAATATGGCTATCGCTTTCGCTGCATACTCACAGCCTTCCTCGCCAAGCTGTGCTCTCGACATCACGGCGCTGTCACCAAAGCTGGTTAACGACGCCACGTTGTGGCGTGCGAATATCGGGAGTGTCAGCTCATGGCCTTGTGCCTCCGCCAACTCTTCTTCGGCCTCATACAGTGCTCTAACCAGTGCCTGAACATAGGGGTCGTGCGGGTCAAGGTCTCTTTTCGAAGCAATGATCTGAAGTAGAGCGTTCATCGCAATCGATGCCTTTAGATCTTCCTCACTTTCAAGGAAGCCAAGATCGCCAGACATCATCGTGCGCATGAACTCAAGGAACGCATTCTCTTTCGGCTCGCCCTCTAGGAGCTCCATAAACACGGCGGCGAGCTCCTCCGCGGCGGAGTCAGCATCGTCGGACACGATGGCGCGCTTTGTGCTCTCCTGAAAGTCGTCGTATTTCTCTAGACCTTGTTTCGGCCAGGTCGGTATTCTTCCCGCCTGCTTTATCTCCTTCAGGTAGCGGATGTTCCTCTCAATCTCGTTGCGTTGGGCCTCGAGTACAGAGAGGCGCTCCGTCAGCCCCTTGCGGATGTCAAGTTCGCCGCCCTCGATAGCCTCGCGCAGCTCCTTGTGAGAGAAACCGACACCCGTTAGAACCTTGAGCATCCAGATGTATTCGACTTCTTCCTTCGTGTACTCACGCCAGGTTTCACGTCTATGCGGAAGCAAGCCCTTCCTCTCGTAGACCCTAAGGGTCGATCTCTTGATTCCGAGGTTTTCCTCTATCCACTTCGGCCCGTACTTCATGACTCCTCCTCTCAGTCTGGATTGTACGAAGGTTGCACCAGTGCAAGTCAAGAAGTTTTTTACAGACTATTTGAACCCGACCCCCACCTTCTTCGTGAACTCCTTTGTGAAGCGACGGAAGGCGACGCTTCGCAACATACCCGCAGCTAGTCATAGGCGTTTGTGACCACCGTCGACACTTCTCCCGAGGGGCGGGGCGTTCCCGCTCGAGGGAGGAGGCGCGCATGGAGTCGGTCGTCGCGGCGCTCGTGACGGGGGTTCTCACCCTCGCCGGGGTGCTCGTGTCCAACTCGCGCAGCCGCGCGGTCATGGAGGTCAAGATCGACAACCTGACGCGGCAGGTCGAGAGGCACAACTGCCTCGTCGAGCGCACCTACGCCCTGGAGCAGGACGTCGCCGTCGTGAAGGCGGAGATCGAGAACATGCGGAAGGGGCAATGATGGAGACATTCCTGACGTCGAACGAGTGGCCGTGGCGCCTGGCGCGGACCATCGTGCAGGGCGTGCTCGGCGTGGTCGTGGCCAACGTGGACATGCTGGTGGGCTGCGCGGTTCTGGCGCCGGAGTGGCGCGCGATCGTGGTGGCGCTCGTGATGGCAGTGCTCACGCCCGTCATGGCGGAGCTCGGCGCGGCGCTGCCGTCGGGCGGTGGTTCCGATGAGTGAGCGCGAGTTCGCGAGCGAGGAGGAGCGCTGGGAGGCGCTGCGCGGCGAGGGCGTCGAGGCGGCCGCGCCGGACGGCTGGGAGCCCGACGAGGGCGAGGACGGCGGCTTCGAGGAGGTGCCCGATGGCGCATAGCATCCTCTTCAAGCAGTGCGGGAGCGACCACATGACGCGCGGGCGATCGCGCGCGATCGACCGCATCGTGGTGCACTTCACGGCGACGCTCGCCTCCGCGCGCAACAACGCGACGTACTTCTCGAGGAACGAGGGGCAAGGCGCGAGCGCGCACTACTTCGTCGACGACATCTCGCCGGAGATCTACCAGAGCGTGGCCGAGGGCGAC
>DXAB01000067.1 GCA_019117265.1 Candidatus Olsenella pullicola | reverse complement strand
TACAGCCGCGGGCTTTTCTCGGCGCGGGCGATACGGCGGCCTGGTTTTCCAGGCGCCCCGCGTTTCGGCGTGGTACAGGGGACGGCATTTCCCGACGCGCCTCACCGGAAACTGGTACAGGGGACGGCTTTTCCCGGCGTGCCTCACCGGAAACTGGTACAGAGGGCGGCGTTTCCCGGCGGGCGCTCCCTGAACCTGGTACAGACCCCGGATTATCTCGGCGCGGCACGGCTCCTTGCCGCGGACCCTGGCTACGGCCCCGTTATTTCAGGGCATTCGGCAGGGCGGCGGAGCAATCGCATCGCCTGCTTCGAGCGCCACCGCGTCGAGAAGGGCGTCCGCCCGCAGCTCGCCCGCACTTCTCGCTGCCTCGTTGCAAACCGGAAACCAAGGCACGCTATGATGGCGGGGTCAGTCGTGCGCTCGCGCCGAGGAGGGGACCGCGTCATGAACATCGTTTGCCTTGACCTTGAGGGCGTGCTCGTGCCCGAGATCTGGATCGCGTTTGCCGAGGAGTCCGGCATTCCGGAGCTCCGTCGCACCACGCGAGACGAGCCCGATTACGACAAGCTCATGGCGTTTCGCATCGCCACGCTGCGCGAGCGCGGCCTGGGCCTCCCGCAGATCCAGGATGTCATCTCGCGCATCGAGCCGCTGTCCGGCGCCCGCGCGTTTCTCGACGCACTGCGCGAGCGCACACAGGTCGTCATCATCAGCGACACGTTCGAGGAGTTCGCGCGGCCCCTTATGGCCAAGCTCGGCTGGCCCACGCTGCTGTGCAACTCGCTGGAGGTGTCGCCCGCCGGCGAGATCCTCCGTCACCGCATGCGCTGCGAGAACTCAAAGCTCACCACGGTGCGCGCGCTCCAGAGCTGCGGCTTTGATACCATCGCGGCCGGAGACTCCTTCAACGATCTCGCCATGATCCGTGCGAGCAAGGCGGGCTTCCTCTTTCGCAGCACGCCGCAGATCCAGGCGGACAACCCCGATCTTCTGGCATGCGAGAGCTACGACGATCTTCTCGCCGCCATCGCGGAGGCCCTGTAGCCATGCCAACGCTCTACATCCTTCGTCACGGTCAGACAGAGTTCAACCTGCAGCATCGCGTGCAGGGTCAGTGCGACTCGCCGCTCACTGAGCTGGGGGTGGCGCAGGCGCATGCGGCGGGGAGGTGGCTCGGCGCACGGGGGGTGCGCTTTGAGCGGATCTTCTCGTCCCCGCTGGGGCGCGCACTTGCGACGGCTGAGGTGGCGCGAGAAGAGCTTGCGGCCGCGGGCTGGGAGGACGTGCCGCCTGTGGAGCCGGTAAGCGGTCTGATCGAGCGGAGCTACGGCCCGTTTGAGGAGGGGCCGGCAGCGGATGTGCCCAGTGAGCTCTGGGATCCTGGCGAGACGCTCGTCCCCTATGGCGGGGAGGGCAGCGCGGCGCTGCGCGAGCGCATCGTTGCCACGATGACGGAGCTGATGATGACATCGGGCGCAGAGACGGTGCTTGCGGTGAGCCATGGGTCGGCGACGCTGCAGTTCAAGCTCGCCTGGGAGCACTTGGCTCGCTGCCCGCAGGACGTGCACCTGGGCAACTGCTGCATTCTTGTCTATGAGTTCAGCCGAGAAACGCGCGAGTTTGTCAATACGGCCATCGTGAATCAGAAGCTCTAGTGGCAAAGGGCAGCCCTCCCCATGGGAGAGCCTATGGATACGCCCGGGGGCGCGGAAACTGGAGCCGCAGCTCAGGCACCACAAATTTTTTGCGTAGACATTGTGAATTCTTCTCCGTGCGTGTAGACTAGACAGGCTGCGCAAAAGGGGACAGCTGTGCCGAGAGGCCGGACAACCCGGATGAGCAGCAGATACAGGACGTGGTCCGCTGGGGACGGGCGCAAGGGGCGCCCGAAGAAGCCCATGACCACCGGAGGTTAGGAAAGAGCATGGTCAGCACGATCCTTGGCCGCAAGCTTGGGATGACGCAGATCTGGGACGAGAACGACAACGTCGTGCCCGTCACCGTCATCCAGGCTGGCCCCTGCACTGTCTCGCAGGTCAAGACGAAGGCGACCGACGGCTACGACGCCGTTCAGATCGGCTTCGGAGACATCTCCGCCAAGCACGTCAACAAGCCCATGGCCGGCCACTTCAAGGCCGCCGGCGTCGAGCCGATGCGCTACCTGCGCGAGGTCCGCGTTGAGAACGGCGAGGAGCACAAGACCGGTGACGTCGTCACCGTGGCCGACTTCGCCGACGTCAAGTCCGTCGACGTCATCGGCACTTCCAAGGGCAAGGGCTTCCAGGGCACCGTCAAGCGCTGGAACTTCTCCCGCGGCCCCATGACCCACGGCTCCCGCAACCAGCGTCGCCCGGGCTCCATCGGCCAGTGCGCCTACCCCGCGCGCGTCCGCAAGGGCCTGCACATGTACGGTCACATGGGCGACGAGCGCGTGACGGTCAAGAACCTCAAGCTCGTCCGCATCGACGCCGAGCAGAACCTCATGCTCGTCAAGGGCGCTGTCCCCGGCGGCAAGAACGCTCTCGTCCAGATCCGCATGGCCTAAGTGCCAGGAAATCTCTTAGGCTAACAAGGAGGACAGAATGTCCAAGTACGCAATCAAGAACGTCGAGGGGGCCGAGGTCAACCAGGCCGAGCTCTCTGACGACGTCTTCGGCATCGAGCCGAACATCCCCGTCATCCACCAGGTTGTGGTCTGCCAGGACAGCTGCGCCCGTCAGGGCACCCACTCCGTGAAGAACCGCCACGAGGTCTCCGGCGGCGGCGCCAAGCCCTACCGTCAGAAGGGCACCGGCCGCGCTCGCCAGGGTTCCACCCGCGCCGGCCAGTGGACCGGCGGTGGCGTGATCTTCGGGCCCACCCCGCGCACCCACAACAAGCGCATCAACAACAAGATGGTCAAGCTCGCTATGCGCTCCGTGCTCTCCGGCAAGGTTGCCGACGGCGAGCTCGTCCTCGTCGACAGCCTCTCCTTTGAGAAGCCGTCCACCAAGCAGGCCAAGGCCCTTCTCGGCGCCCTTGGCATTGGCGACAAGCGCGTGACCGTCGTCGTTCCCGATGATGACGTGAACACCTACCTCTCGTTCCGCAACCTCCAGGGCGTGCTCGTGATCGGCGTCTCCGAGGCCACCACGCGCACCCTCATCGACAACGGCGCCCTCGTCATGACCGCCGACATCGCGAAGCAGTTCGAGGAGGTGCTCGCATAATGAACTCCGTCTACGACGTGATCATCCGCCCGATTGTCTCCGAGCGTTCCTTCGACCTCATGGAGCAGGGCAAGTACACCTTCGAGGTGGCCAAGAACGCCCCCAAGGAGGAGATCGCCGACGCCGTCGAGAAGCTCTTCGGCGTTCACGTGGTCAAGGTCAACACGATGAACGTCTCCGGCAAGAAGAAGCGCGTTCGCTACCAGACCCCTGGCACCACGCGCTCCTGGAAGAAGGCCGTCGTGACCCTCGCCGCCGGCGAGACGATCGAGATCTTCGGCAACCAGCAGGCGGCCGAGTAACAGGCAATCCGCCCGGGTCAGAATTGGCCCGGGCTTGCATGCCGCGCATGATGGATACGCGCGGTACCGTGGTAATCCGGTGTCACCCGCCACTCCCTGAGCGGGCTGGCCAACGGAAAAGAAGGGAAAGAGTCAATGGCAGTTAAGCACCTCAAGCCCACGAGCGCCGGCAGGCGTTTCCAGACGGTCTCGGACTTCTCCGAGATCACCTGCACCACGCCCGAGAAGTCTCTTCTCGAGCCCCTGCCCAAGAAGGCCGGTCGCAACAACAACGGCCGCATCACCACCCGTCACCAGGGCGGCGGCCACAAGCGTCAGTACCGTCGCATCGACTTCAAGCGCCGCAAGGACGACGTCCCGGCCAAGGTCGCCACGATCGAGTACGACCCCAACCGCTCCGCTCGCATCGCCCTGCTCCACTACGTTGACGGCGCCAAGGCCTACATCCTGTGCCCCGAGGGCCTTCACGTGGGCGACGTTGTCGTCTCCGGCACCAAGGACGTGGACATCAAGCCCGGCAACTGCATGCCGCTCTCTGAGATTCCCGTCGGCACCCTGGTTCACGCCGTCGAGTTCCAGCCCGGCAAGGGCGCCGCTATGGCTCGTGCCGCCGGCACCTCCGTCCAGCTGATGGGCAAGGACAATGGCTACGCCATCCTGCGCATGCCCTCCTCCGAGCTCCGTCGCGTCCTTCTCACCTGCCGTGCCACCATCGGCGAGGTGGGCAACGCCGACCACTCCAACATCGTCGTCGGCAAGGCCGGCCGCAGCCGCTGGGCCGGCGTCCGCCCGACCGTCCGTGGTACGGTTATGAACCCGGTCGACCACCCGCACGGCGGCGGCGAGGGCAAGAACCACACCTCCGGCCGGCCGTCCGTCACCCCGTGGGGCAAGCCGACGAAGGGTTACAAGACGCGCGACCCGAAGAAGGCCTCCAACCGCCTGATCATCCGTCGCCGCAAGTCCAAGTAGTCGCAACACGAGTAGTAGGAGATAGAAAGCATGAGCAGAAGTCTCAAGAAGGGCCCGTTCGTGGAGACTCGCCTCCTCGCGCGTGTCGCCGCTCAGAACGAGGCCGGCACCAAGGAGGTCATCAAGACCTGGTCGCGCTCCTCGACCATCTTCCCCGAGATGGTTGGTCACACGATCGCCGTTCACGACGGCCGCAAGCACGTGCCCGTGTTCGTCACCGAGTCCATGGTCGGGCACAAGCTGGGCGAGTTCGCCCCCACCCGCACCTTCCGTGGTCACAAGGAAAAGTAGGGGAGTGTAAGTAGATGCCTCAGAACACCGTAACCAACGAGGTTCGCGCGACCGCCAAGTACGTGCGCGTTGCTCCGCGCAAGGCTCGCGCCGTCGTCTCGCTGATCCGCAACCTCCCCGTCGAGAAGGCCCTCGAGGTCCTGCAGTTCTCGACCCGCGCCGCCTCCGTCGACGTCGCCAAGGTCCTGCGCTCCGCGATCGCCAACGCCGAGAACAACAACGGCATGCGCGCCGACAACCTCATCGTGAAGCTCGCCTACGTTGACGAGGGCCCCACGCTCAAGCGCATCCGTCCTCGCGCCAAGGGCTCCGCTTCCCGCATCAACAAGCGCATGAGCCACATCACCGTCGTCGTCGCTCCCCGAAAGGAGGCGTAAGCGAGCATGGGTCACAAGGTTCAGCCTACCGGCTTCCGTCTCGGCATCACCGAGGAGTGGCGTTCCCGCTGGTACGCCGATAAGAACTACGCCGAGACCCTCGGCAACGACCTCGCCATCCGCTCCTACCTCGAGAAGCGCCTCGCCAAGGCCGCCCTCTCCCGCGTGGACATCGAGCGCGCTGGCGACAAGGTGAAGGTCACCATCTACACCGCCCGCCCGGGCATCGTCATCGGCAAGAAGGGCGCCGACATCGACGTCCTGCGTTCCGACCTCGAGAAGGTCGCCAAGGTCAACAAGGGCCAGGTCGCCGTTGACGTCGTCGAGATCAAGCGCCCTGAGCTCGACGCCAACCTCGTCGCCCAGTCCGTGGCCGAGCAGCTCGAGCAGCGCGTCGCCTTCCGTCGCGCCGTCCGCAAGGCCGTTCAGTCCGCCCGCAAGGCCGGCGCCAAGGGCATCCGCATCCAGTGCTCCGGCCGTCTCAACGGCGCCGAGATGGGCCGCCGCGAGTGGTCTCGCGAGGGTCGCGTGCCCCTGCACACCCTTCGCGCCGTGATCGATTACGGTCAGTCCACCGCCCGCACCACCATGGGCGCCTGCGGTGTCAAGGTTTGGATCTACCTCGGTGAGAAGCTGCCCGGCCAGGCCACCCCGCGCCCGGCCCTCGAGGGCTCCTCGCGTCCTCGCCGCGGTCGCAATGAGAGGAGGGGCCGCTAATGCTCGCACCTAAGCGCGTTCTTCACCGCAAGGTCCAGCGTGGCTCCATGAAGGGTCACGCCAAGGGCAACACCGAGCTGCACTTTGGTTCCTACGGCATCCAGGCGCTCGAGGCCCACTGGATCACCAACCGTCAGATCGAGGCCTGCCGTGTCGCCATGACCCGCTACATGAAGCGTGGCGGCAAGGTTTGGATCACCATCTTCCCGGACAAGCCCATCACCAAGAAGCCGGCCGAGACCCGCATGGGCTCCGGTAAGGGCAACCCCGAGGAGTGGGTGGCCGTTGTCAAGCCGGGCCGCATCATGTTTGAGATCGACGGCGTCTCCGACGAGGTCGCTCGCGAGGCCCTGCGTCTTGCCCAGCACAAGCTGCCCATCAAGACCAAGATCGTCGCCCGCACCGACCAGGACGGGAAGGAATAGTCAATGAAGTACAAGGACATCCAGGCCATGAGCGATGACGAGCTCGCCAAGAAGCTCGAGGAGGGCCGCTCCGAGCTCTTCAACCTTCGCTTCCAGATGGCCACGAGCCAGCTCGACAACACGGCTCGCGTCAAGACCGTGAAGAAGGACATCGCGCGCGTCCTCACCGAGCAGCGCGCCCGTCAGATCGCCGCGGAGAAGTCCGCTGCCCAGAACTAGATCGCAGGAGAATGACTATGGCTGAGACCGAGAAGAGGAACGCGCGCAAGGTCGTCACCGGGACGGTCGTCTCCATCTCTGGCGACAAGTCCATCACGGTGAAGATTGACTACCGCAAGCGTCACCCCAAGTACGGCAAGATGATGACCATCTCCAAGAAGCTGCACGCTCACGACGAGAAGAACGAGTGCGGCATCGGTGACCTTGTCACCGTCATGGAGACCCGTCCGCTGTCCAAGACCAAGCGTTGGCGTCTCGTGGAGATCGTCGAGCGCGCCAAGTAAGTATTAGTGACGAGCTCATCCCACGTGCGCGGCACGCCAGCGCGCACCTCTGGGAGGGCACACGTTCGGAGGAACACCAATGATTCAGATGGAGACCATGCTCAACGTCGCTGACAACAGCGGCGCCCGACGCGTGAAGTGCGTCAAGGTCCTCGGTGGCTCCAAGCGTCGCTACGCCGGCCTGGCCGACG
>DXAB01000066.1 GCA_019117265.1 Candidatus Olsenella pullicola | reverse complement strand
GGCGGTGTCGCCGCCGGCGGAGCCCATCGTGGAGTAGGAGAGCATGGCCACCTTGGGCTCGACGTCGTCCATGAAGGTCCTGAACGAGTTAGCCGAGGCGATGGCGATCTCGGAGAGCTCGTCGGAGGTGGGGTCGATGTTGAGGCCGCAGTCGGCGAAGACCAGAGTGCCGTTGGCGCCGAACTCGGGGGTCTGCGTGCACATGACCATGAAGGCGCTGACCAGCTTGGTGCCCGGGGCGGTCTTGAGGATCTGCAGCGCGGGGCGCAGCGTGTTGGCGGTGGAGTGGCAGGCGCCGGAGACCAGGCCGTCGGCGTCGCCCATCTTGACCATCATGGTGCCGTAGTAGGTGGCGTCCATCATCTGGGCGCGGGCCTGCTCGATGGTCACGCCCTTCTTGGCGCGCAGCTCGGCGAACTTCTGGGCGTAGGCCTCGTGCTTGGGGGCGGTGGGGGAGGTCGGGTCGATGACGGTCACGCCCTCGACGTCAATCTTTGCCGGGTCGCCCAGGATGACGAGGTTCGCCAGGTCCTCCTCCACGATCTTGCGCGCGGCCTCAAGAGTGCGAGGGTCCTCGCCCTCGGGCAGGACGATCGTCTTCTTGTAGGCCTTGGCGGCCGCCTTCATGCGGTCAAGAAACTCGCTCATGTGCGCTCCTTCACAAAACGCTCGATTTTCCCGCACGCTCACGCCGCAAAAACGCCCGGATTGGCGGCGAGCGCGCGCCTCGAAATTCATTATAGGGTCGAGGTGCTAGAATCATGCGGACGAATGGGCGAGCGTTTCGTCCTTGTCGCCCGTCTCCACAAGGCTGCGGGCAAGATCGCTGAGAGGATTCCTATGGGTATCGAGAACGGACTGTCCGCGGGCTTCTCGCCCGACTCCTACGACGCCATCATCGTTGGTGCCGGCTATGCGGGGGCGGTCTGCGCGCGGCGGCTCGTCGAGTCGTGCGGCTTCAAGGTCTGCGTGCTCGAGCGTCGCGACCACATCGCGGGAAACGCCTACGATTACGTGGACGAGGCGGGCATCCTGGTTCACAAGTACGGCCCGCACATCTACCACACGGTAAACGAGCGCGTGAACGAGTTCCTCTCGCGCTTCACCGAGTGGACGGACTACCAGCACAAGGTCCTCGCCAACATTCACGGCACGCTCATGCCGGTGCCCTTTAACCACCGGTCGCTCAAGCTCGCCTTTGGCGACCAGAAGGGCGAGAAGCTCTACCAGAAGCTCGTTGCCACCTTCGGCGAGAACAAGAAGGTGCCCATCATGGAGCTTCGCGAGAAGAACGACCCCGAGCTCGTTGAGGTCGCCGACTACGTCTTTGAGAACGTCTTCCTCTACTACACGATGAAGCAGTGGGGTCAGACGCCCGATCAGATTGACCCCTCGATCACCGGGCGCGTGCCGGTCTTTGTGGGCGATGACGACCGCTACTTCCCCGGCGCCCCCTTCCAGGGCATGCCTGCCGAGGGATACACGGCGCTCTTCGAGCACATGCTGGACCACGACTGCATCGACGTCTTCCTTGGCGTGGACGCTCGCGACCTCCTCAAGGTCTCCGAGACGAGCGTTGCGGTGTGCGGCCGTCCCTACGGCGGCGAGATCATCTACACCGGGCCGCTCGACGAGCTCTTTGGGCTCGACCTGGGTGCCCTGCCGTACCGCACGCTCGACATGGAGTTCGAGACGCTCGACATGGATCAGTTCCAGCCCGTGGGCACGGTGAACTACACCACGAGCGAGGACTTCACGCGCATCACCGAGTTCAAGAACATGACCGGCCAGGTGGTTCCCGGCAAGACCACCATCATGCGCGAGTACTCCAAGGCCTACACGCCGGGCTCCGGCGAGACGCCGTACTACGCGATCCTCGAGGACCAGAACCTCGAGCTCTATCGCCGCTACCGCGAGCGCGTTGCCGGCCTCGTCAACTTCCACTGCGTGGGCCGTCTGGCGGAGTATCGCTACTACGACATGGACGGCGTTGTTGCCTCAGCGCTCGACCTCTCCGACGAGATCATCGCCCAGCACAGCTAGGAACTCCGCATGAAGAAGACCATCACCTTTGGCATCCCCTGTTACAACTCGTCTGCCTACATGGACCACTGCATCGAGTCCATCCTCGAGGGAACGGGCTATGCCGAGGACGTAGAGATCATCATCGTCGACGACGGCTCCGTGAAGGACGACACGCCTGCCAAGGCTGATGCCTGGGAGAGGCGCTACCCCGCCATCATCCGTGCCATCCACCAGGAGAACGGCGGTCACGGCGCCGCGGTCATGCAGGCTGTGCGCAACGCCAAGGGCATCTACTTCAAGAACGTCGACTCCGACGACTGGGTGGACGCCGACGCCGTGAGCGCCCTTCTGGAGAAGCTGCGCTACTTCATCGGCCTTGGTGAGCACGTTGACCTCGTCATTACGAACTACGTCTACGAGCACGTGGAGGACAACACGCAAAACGTGGTTGACTACCGCCACGTGCTTCCGGTGGGCCGCGTCTTCACCTGGAACGACATGGGCCACTTCATGATGTGGCAGTACCTGCTCATGCACGCGCTCACGTATCGCGTGGACGTGCTTCGCGAGGCGGGCCTCGACATGCCGCCGCACACCTTCTACGTGGACAACATCTACGCCTACGTGCCGTTCCCTGCGTGCCGCAGCATCTACTACCTTGACGTTGACGTCTACCGCTACTTCATCGGGCGTGAGGACCAGTCCGTCAACGACAAGGTCCTCACGAGCCGCGTGGACCACTACTGGCGCGTGGCGCGCGTCATGATGCACGCCTACCACGTCTATGACGACATCTCCTCGGCCAAGCTGCGCAGCTACATGATGAACTACTTCACGATCATCATGGCCATCTGCTCGGTCTTCTCCAAGAAGAGCGACCGCCCCGACGCCATGGACGAGCTGCAGAGGCTCTGGGACGAGCTCAAGGCCTACGACAGGCGCATGTATCGTCGCGCTCGTCACGGCGTGGTGGGGCTTGCCACCAACCTGCCGGGCACGGTGGGCAGGGCGCTCACGCTGGCGGGCTACCGCGCCGCGCAGAAGCTGGTTAAGTTCAACTAGCCGCATCGAGTGCGCGAAAGCTCATCTTGGCTATCGTGACTCAGCAAGGGGAAGGTCTCCTGGTGTCCTGAAAAACGGGGCTGTGGCACGCCGTTTGTGCCACAGCCCCAATTTTAGGGACGCGCAGCGAGAAGAACCTCAGGTCGTTCTTCTCGCCCCGTGCCACGGCCCCGTTTTTCAGGACGCGCGGGGAGGCAGGACACCTGGGGAGCAGAGCACGCGCAGGTGAGCATGCGGGAGGAACGGCGGGCTACAGGTCGCGGGCCGCCACGTAGCCATAGGCGCTTGTTGCCTCGCGGGCCCCGTCGGCGATGGCGCGGGCGAGCGCGCGTACGGCCAGCGCGCCCACCACGTCGACCGGCGCCTCAACCGCGCCCGTCGCCATAACAAAGACGGTGTCGCCGTCGTTGGTGGTGTGGGTGGGGGTGATGGCGTGCGCGTAGGCGTCAGCTGCCATCTGGGCGACCTTGGTTGCCTGGGCCTTGGTGAGCCGGGCGTTGGTGACCACGCAGGAGATGGTGGTGTTGGTGCGGCTGAGCGGCATCGTCGCGTAGCCGCCGAGAAGCGCCTCGACGCTGCTGCCAAGCGTGCCGCCCTCGTTTCTCAGGCCCGCGATCTTCTCGCCGGTGTCGGGGTCGCGCACGTCGCCGCAGGCGTTCACGGCCGAGATCGCGCCGCAGAGAAGCTCTCCCGCGCACTCCACGCACTCGCCGAGGCCGGACTTCATGGCGCGCTCTGGGCCGGCGAGCTTGCCGACGGTGCAGCCCGTGCCCGCGCCCACGTTTCCGCGCGCGAGGGGCGCACCGGCACCATCGAGCGCGGAGGCGCAGGCCGCGCGGCCGTCCTCGACGCTCGGGCGGATGGTGGGGTCGCCGCATGCAAGGTCAAACAGGCACGCCCCGGAGACGATGGGCACGCGCGCCACGCCCACGTCGAGGCCATAGCCGCGTCGCTCGAGCTCCTCTGCCACGCCGCAGGACGCGCTGAGCCCGTAGGCGCTGCCTCCCGAGAGCACGACGGCGTGGAGCACCTCAACGGTCTCCTCGGGGCGCAGGAGGTCCGTCTCGCGCGTGGCCGGCGCGCCGCCGCGCACGTCGACGCCGCCCGTGGCCCCCTCCGGGCACGCGATGACCGTGCAGCCCGTCCCCGCCTTCTCGTTGGTCGCGTGGCCAACGTAGATACCGGGGATCTGTGTGACGCTCGTTACGCTCTTCTCGCTAGGCATGGGCACCTCCGATTCTGATGGCGTCTGCGACGAGGTCCCCCTCATCGCAGACGAGCCTGCCGAGCTCTCGCACAAGGCGTGCGATGGGCAGGCCGACGACGTTGGGGTAGTCCCCTTTGATTCCTCTCACAAGAAGGCGCCCAGCCCCTTGGATGCCGTAGGCGCCAGCCTTGTCGAGCGGCTCCCCGGTGGCCACGTAGGCCTCGATTTCACTGTCCGTGAGCTCCCAGAAGGTGACGTCGGTGGTCTCCACGAAGTGCGCGCGGGCGAGCTCGGAGCCATCGGGGGAGAGCCTCATGGCGCACACGCCCGTCGAGACCTCGTGCGTGTGCCCGGAGAGCTCTCTTAGCATGCGCGCCGCGTCCGACGCGTCCCTGGGCTTGCCGAGCGCCTCGTCCCCCATCCACACGATGGTGTCCGCGGCCACCAGAAAGCCGTCCGCTGGCACGTGGGAGAGGTTGGCCCGGGCCGCCTCGGCCTTCTCGGCGGCAAGGCGAAGCACCAGATCGACGGGCTTCTCGCCAGGTCGGCGCGTCTCGTCGATGTCTGCGGGGGCAATGGTGAGCTCAAAGCCGGCTTCGGCGAGGAGCTCCCGGCGGCGGGGGGACTGCGAAGCTAGAATCACGTGCTACCTCCATACAAAAAAGCGGGAGCCGGCATGCGGCCCCCGCAAGGCGTCGACTGACGCAACTACCTACTCGACCACAATGGCAGAGACGGGGCAGTTGTCAGCAGCCTCCTGAGCGGCGTCCTCGGCGTCCTCGGGAACGTCCTCCTCGATGGCAACGGCAACGCCGTCGTCAGAGATGGAGAAGACGTCGGGGCAGGTGCCCTCGCAAAGACCGCAGCCGATGCAATCCTCGTTGACGGTAGCCTTCATGATGATTCCTCTCTCTAGCCTGGGCCTGGGCCCCTCGCCCAGGTTTCATTCTCGTTTTTACACGTTTCTCGCCGCGCGTGCAACCGTCTTTCCCGTATAGCCCAAAATGACGGCCAACGGTTGTGAGCTGCATATTTATTCCTAGCAATTTGGTGGAGTTAGGCGCACTCACGGCGAGAGGTGCGGGCGGCGTCCGGACGCCCTGAGAGTCAGAAACGTACGGATGCCGCCCCTACAAGATGACATGGGAGCTGCGGTGGTGCAAAAGACGTGTCGAGAAGATCAGGCGCGCTCGAGCAGGGCGACGGTCTCCACGTGGAAGGTCTGCGGGAAGAGGTCGACCGGCGTCACGCGCCTGGGCGAGAAGGTTCCGGCCTGCTCGAAGCGCGCGAGGTCGCGCGCAAGCGTTGCGGGGTCGCAGCTCACGTAGGCGATCGCGCGTGCCGGCTGTTCGGAGAGCCGTGCCACGACGTCCGCGGCGAGTCCCGCGCGCGGCGGGTCCACGACGATGACGTCCGCGTCGGTGTCGGGGAACTCGCGCCCGGCGTCGCCGCCCACGGCGTCGACGTTGTCAAGACCGGCGGACTCGAGGTTGCGGCGCAGGTCGCGCACAGCGGGGCCGTAGGACTCCACGGCAGAGACAAACCCCGAGCGACGGGCGAGCGGCAGCGTGAAGGTGCCCGCCCCGCAGTAGAGGTCCATCGCCTCCTCGTGCGGCTGGGGCCTCAGCGCCTCCATGACGAGCTCCACGAGCTTCTCGGCGCCCTTGGTGTTCACTTGGAAGAAGGAGGGGGCGGAGACGCGCATGCGCTCCTCGCCCACGACCTCGCCCCACGAGCCGGCGCCCGAGAGGCACTCAACTCCCGCGATGCGGCGGGCCTTTGCGGGGCCCTTCTGCATGACGCGAACTACCGAGGTCGGCCTCAGCGCGTCCTCGAGGACCTTGGCGGCCTGGGCGCGCGGGAAGGCGCCGGGGCGGTCCCAGAGCGCCACCTCCACCTCGCGCGTGCGGCGCGAGACGCGGATGCCCACGCGCTCGAGGTCGATCCCGTTGCTTCCGGCAAGGTAGGAGAGGGCTCCGGCAACGGACTTGACGGTGCCGGAGTGCGCCTTGTCGAGCAGCACGCAGCTTTTGACGCGCACGACGTCCCCCTCGCCGGCGCCGTGCATCCCAAGGGTGACGCGCCCACCCGCGCGCACGGCGGCGAGCTCGATCTTGTTGCGGTAGCCCCAGGGCTCGCTTGGCGAGACGAGCGGCGAGACGAGCCCCTCGGCGCGCTCCTCGCCCATGCCCCCTATGCGGGCAAGGGCGTCGACCACGCTGGAGCGCTTGGATCGTGCCTGGGCATCGTAGGAAAGGGCGGCCCAGGGGCAGCCCCCGCAGACGGCGGCGTAGGGGCACGCGGGTCTCACGCGGTCGGGTGACGCCTCGACGACCTCCACGGCGCGCGCGTGAGACCAGCGGTCCTCCTCGCGGTCAAAGACGACGCGGGCCACGTCGCCCGCAACCGCGCCGCTCACAAAGACGGTCTTGCCGGAGGCGTCGTGTGCCACGGCGTCCGGGCCGTATGTCATGCGCTCTATTCGGAGCTGCTCCTCGCGCACCTCTCTCACTCGTCACCCCCGCCAAAGAGCGTTCCGAAGGCCTGGCCAAAGAGGGAGAGCGCGCGGGAGACGCGGCCGCGCCTGGGCGCGGGGGCGGGTGCCGGGACGGGCGACGGCTTGTGCGCCGGGGCCGGTGCGGGAGCTTCGACGGCGGGCTCTGCCGCGGAGGGAACCTCAACGTAGCCGACGTCGGCATCCGCCTTCGGCTCGGCAACCGTTGCGAGCGCCGGGGCGGCGTCCGCCTCGGGCTCAACGCGGGACTCCCTGCGCGCCGCCGCGCGGGCCTCAACGGCTGCCTGGGCCTTCTCGTAGGCCTCCCTCAGCAGCACCTCCTGGCAGATGACGCGTGGGGCGTCCGGCTCGGACTCAATGCGCGCCCAGGTTCCCTCGGAGGTGAGCTGGCGCGCTTTCACGTTGTCCGAGAGCTGGAGCTCGATGAAGTGGCGGACGATTTCGCAGCACGCGGGGTCGCGCACGGGGTAGGCGATCTCCACGCGCCTCTCGGTGTTTCTCGTCATCATGTCCGCGCTCGAGAGGTAGATCGTGTCCATGCTCTCGCCAAAGGCGTAGATGCGCGCGTGCTCGAGGAAGCGGCCTGCAATCTGGCGGATGACGAGGCCGTCGGTCTTGCCCGGCACTCCCGCCTTGATGCAGCAGATGCCGCGCACGATCATGACCACGCGCACGCCGGCCTCACAGGCCTCGGAGATCTTGTCGATGACGTCGCGGTCCGTGAGCGAGTTCATCTTGAGGAAGACGCGGGCGGGCTCGCCGGAGCGGGCGCGGGAGATCTCGCGGTCAAGGCCGCGCATCACGAGGGGCTTGAGGCCCACCGGGGCCACGCCGAGGTGCTTGTAGGAGCCGCGGAGGTTTCCGAGCGAGAGGTTGCGGAAGAAGGTGTTGCCGTCCGCGCCAATGCCCTCGTCGGCGGTGAGCAGCATGAAGTCGGAGTAGAGGGTCGCGGTCTTCTCGTTGAAGTTGCCGGTGCCGAGGCACGTGATGCGGGAGATGCCGTCACGGTCGTGGTAGGTGATCTGGCAGATCTTGGAGTGGCACTTGAAGCCCTCCGAGCCATAGATCACGGTGCAGCCCGCGTCCTCGAGGCGCTCCGCCCAGGCGATGTTGTTGGCCTCGTCAAAGCGGGCGCGCAGCTCCATGAGGACGGTCACGTCCTTGCCGGCCTCCGCCGCGCTGATGAGGCTCTCGCAGAGGTGCGAGCTCTTGGCCACGCGATAGAGCGTGATCTTGATGGAGATGCAGGCGTCGTCCGCGGAGGCCTCGCGCACGAGGCGCAGCAGCGGCGTCATGGACTCGTACGGGTAGGTGAGAAGGACGTCGTGGTCTTCCACCTGGCCGCGCATGGGCAGCGAGAGGTCCACCATCGGGGAGACCTGCGGCTCAAAGCGGCGGTAGACGCACGACGCGTGCTCGTGGTCGGGGATGTGGGACTCGAGGCCGTAGACGTACCCAAGCCCAATGGGGCGGTTGAGGCGGAAGATGCGGCGCTGCTCGAGAGAGAGCTCGTCGGCGATGAGGTCCTCGAGCTTCTTTCCGAGCTTTCCGCGGATCTCCAGGCGCACGGGCTGGAGGCGCTGGCGGAGCTTGAGGACCTTCTTCATGTGCTGGCGGTAGTCCTCCTCCTCCTCCACGCCCTCGCCGTCCGGGTCAATGTCGGCGTTGCGCGTCACGCGCAGCACGGCGGAGCGCTTGGGAACGTACTCGCCAAAGCACTGGTCGAGACAGGTCTCGAGGACGTCCTCAAGCAGGGTGTAGCGGTATGCCTTCGAGGCGGACGGCAGCGCCACCACGCGCTGCTCGGTCGAGGGGACCTCGATGATGCCGAGAAGCCCCGACTCGTCGGCGCCGTCAAGCGAGCACGCCACGAAGAGGCGCCCGTTGCGCAGGTTGGGGAAGGGGTGGCGCGGGTCGACGATGAGCGGGGAGATGATCGGCGCGAGGCGGCGGTCGAAGTGGCGCTGCACGGCGGAGCGGTCGGCGTCGGTGTAGTCGGCGGGAGAGACGCGCTCGAGCCCCTTCTTAGCGAGCGCGGCCTCAACCTGGGCAAGGCCCTTCTCGTGACGGTCCACGAGGGCGGGAAGCGCCTCAAAGATGGCGTCGAGCTGCTCGCCGGGAGTGAGGTTTGACTTGTTGTCCTTGGGCTGGTTCTTGAGGGAGGCGAGGTCGGACAGGCCGCCCACGCGGATCATGAACCACTCGTCCAGGTTGGACTCCACGATCTCGCAGAACTTGAGGCGCTCGAAGACGGGCACCTGCTCGTCGTAGGCCTCGTCAAGGATGCGGTCGTCAAAGCGCAGCCAGCTGATCTCGCGGTTCTGGGTGTAGGAGAAGTCGCGCTCGTGCTTCTCCGCCTTGGGCTTGTCTTCCTTCTCGCCCTTCTCCGCCTTCTCAGGCTTACCGGTCTTCTCGGCCTTGAGGTCCTTGTCCTTTTTCTCGGTGGTCTCTTTGCTCATGGGTGCCCCGTACCTCTCAACTGGTGGTGGGTGCCCACCACAGATATATGGCATCTCTTGATGATAGCAGCCGAGTCGGGGCCCGGGCCGGCTGCGTGCGTTATGGTTATGAAAGAAAACGGCACTCGAGGGGGTTCTTGATGTACGAAGGTCTCAACGTCCGCTCCGAGATCGGGCGGCTGCGCAAGGTCATGCTCTACCGGCCCGGAAACGAGCTGCTCAACCTCTCGCCGGACACGCTTGGCCCGCTGCTCTTTGACGACATCCCGTTTCTTGAGGAGGCGCAGCGCGAGCACGACGCCTTTGCGCAGATGCTGCGCGGCGAGGGCGTGGAGGTTCTCTACCTGGACGAGCTGGTGGCCGAGGCGCTCGACGCCGCCCCGTCGGCGCGCGGGGCGTTCTGCGAGCGTTGGCTCGACGAGTCCGGCCTCTGCGGCCGCGCCGCTCGTCGTGCCGTGCGCGCGCTGCTCGACTCCATTGAGGACACAAGGGCGCTCGTCGACAAGTGCATCGAGGGCGTGCGTGCCGACGAGCTGGACCTCTCGCCGAGCCAGGCCGCCTCTCTCGCCGACCTCATGCTCACGGACGGCAACGCGGGATCGCCGCTCGTGGTGGACCCCATCCCCAACATCTACTTCACGCGCGACACGTTCTCCGTCATTGGCGAGGGCGTCTCCATCAACAGCATGCTCTCTCGCACGCGCCGCCGCGAGGGGATCTTTGGCGAGTTCATGCTGCGCTACCACCCGGAGTACGGCGGTGCGCCCCAGTGGTACACGAGCTCGCAGCCGCATAACATCGAGGGCGGCGACATCCTCGTGCTCGGGGCGGACGTCATTGGCGTGGGCATCTCCGAGCGCACCTCTCCCGCGGCCATCGACGAGCTGGCGCACCGCCTGCTATGGGGCGGGCCGGTCTCTGGGATCGAGCGCGTCTTTGCGTTCTCCATCCCGCACAAGCGCTCCTTCATGCACCTTGACACCGTCTTTACGCAGGTTGACGTTGACGCCTTCACCGTGCACCCGGGAATCCTGGGGACGCTCCACGTCTTTGAGCTCTCCCGTGGGGGGCGACCGGGCTCGGTGCGCATCAGGCGACTCGACGACACGCTCGACGTCATTCTCGCCCGCGCCCTGGGACTCGATGCCGTCCGTCTCATCAAGTGCGGCGGGGATGACCCCATCGCGAGCGTGCGCGAGCAGTGGAACGACGGGTCCAACACGCTGGCGGTGGCGCCGGGGCGCGTGCTCGTGTACCAGCGCAACGCCGTGACCAACGACATCCTGGCACGCGAGGGCATCGAGCTCCTGGAGATTCCCTCCGCCGAGCTCTCGCGCGGGCGCGGCGGCCCCCACTGCATGTCGATGGCCTTCTGGCGCGACCCCCTCCCCGCATGATGACAAAGGTGACAAAGGTGACAGGGTAGTTTGTCATGATGACAAACTAC
>DXAB01000065.1 GCA_019117265.1 Candidatus Olsenella pullicola | reverse complement strand
CCCCGTTGAGGCCGAGCTCGGCAAGGTCGGCGGCAAGGAGGACGACGGCCCGGCCGTGGAGGGCGAGAACCCCTACACCGATCCGGACGAGGCCCGCGAGTTTGTCGAGCGCACCGGCTGCACATCGCTTGCCATTGGCGTGGGCACCGCGCACGGCGTCTACACCGAGACCCCGCACATCGAGCAGAGCGTGGTCAAGGCCATCCGCTCGGTCGTGGACGTGCCGCTCGTGCTCCACGGCACCTCCGGCGTGCCCGACGACCAGGTCGCCGAGGCCGTGAGCAACGGCATCTGCAAGGTCAACTACGCCACCGAGCTGCGCCAGGCGTTCATGCGCGGCTTCATGGGCTACATGGCCGAGAACCCCGGCACCTTTGACCCCAAGAAGCCCAACAAGCCCGGCATGGCCGAGATTACCGACCTCGTCAAGGTCCGCATGACCAACCTCGGCTCCGTCAACAAGGCGTAACTTGCCTAAAAGGGGACAGTCCCCATTTAGGCAACACAACAGAAGGGCCCGACACCACGGCGGTGTCGGGCCCGATTTCATGACAGTTTACCCTGTCACCTTTGTCATCACTGCTCGTCGAGGGCGTTGTTGACGAGGCGGGCGATCTCCTCGGGGTCGTTGGTGGCCAGGACGCTGGCGCGGAAATCCTCGTTCATGAGCATGACGGCAACCCTGGAGAGCAGCTGCAGGTGCGTGGTGCCGGCCTCGGAGGCGGGCGTCATGATGGCGATGGCGCAGGTGACGGGCACGTTGTCCATGGAGGCCCACTCGATGCCCTCGTCAAACTTGGCCACGATCATGCCGGCCCTAGAGATGACGTCGCTCTTGGCGTGTGGGATGGCAAAGCCCCCCGTCATTCCCGTGGTGCCCTCGGCCTCGCGCGCCGTGAAGGCCTCGTAGACGGCCTCTGCGTCGGTGGCAAGGCCAACCTTGACGGAAAGGGCTCCCATCAGGCGAAGAACGTCGTCCACGGAGCCCGCGGACTGGCCGAGAAACACGTGCTCAACGGGGACATACTCGCTCATCATGACTCCTCACCCGGCAAAAGCCGCTCGGCTCCTTCCGCCAAGAATACTACCATCGTCCCGCCAGCCCATCCAAACCCTGACGCAAACGGTACGTTCTAGAGCACGTTCTGCTCGCGCAGCCGCAGCGCCTCGTAGGCGCAGCCGTACATGGCGGCCTGGTTGCCGAGGCTCGCCGCCTCGATGCGCACGTCCTTGCACGTGGGGAGCGCATAGCGCGAGAAGAGCTCGCGCAGCTCCGGCGCGAAGGTCGCAAAGGCGCCCGCAACGCCGCCGCCGATGAGGTACATCGCCGGGTCGGTCACGCAGGAGATCTGCGCCATCGCCTGGGCGAGGTAGTCGCACATCTGGTGGACGGCCAGCCTGGCGCACTCGTCGCCGCCCGCGAGCGCACGGAAGACGGAGAGCGTGTCCGTGGCGTGCTCAACGGGAACGGGGGTGACGCCGCGCCTCTCGCACTCCTCAAGATAGAGGCGCACGATGCCCTTGGCGGAGGCGTACTGCTCGAGGCAGCCGCGACGCCCGCAGCCGCAGGCGAGCTCCTCGTCGCGGTTGACGGTGATGTGGCCGATCTCGCCGCCCGCGCCAAAGGCGCCGGCGATAAGGCGGCCGTTCACGACGATGCCGCCGCCCACGCCCGTGCCCAGGGCGATAAGGACGTAGCTCGAGGTGCCCTGCGCCACGCCGGCCCAGAGCTCGCCGAGGGCGGCCGCGTTGGCGTCGTTGACAAAGGCGATGGTCGCGTGGGGGAAGGCCTCGGTGAGCGCGCCCACGAGCCCCTCCGGGTCGAGCTGGATGTTGGGCAGAAAGCCCACGGTGCCGTCCTCGGCCACGGGGCCGGGGATGTCCAGGCCGCAGGCGATGACGTTTTCCGGCGTGGCGTCGTGGGCGGCGAGGATCTTCCCGATGCCCCCCGTCACCGTTGCGTAGGCCTGCGCGTCAACGAGGGCGGGCGTGGGGATCTTGCGCTCCTCGAGAAGCTCGCCCTCGGGCGTGAAGAGGCCGACCTTGATGCTGGTGCCACCGACGTCGATTCCAAGTACCGCTTCCATGGGAGTCCCCTTTCAGACAGAGTTCCATCGTCATGATGATACGGGTGCGGGCAACCCTCGTGCGCGTTCTTTCTGCGATTGGTCGGATACGCGCCGGACGTGTGGGACAATGGGTGCTCATAAGGCACGCGACAGCGAAGGAGCAGACATGGCAGAAACAAACCACACTCAGATCAACGCCGCGCTCTCCAACCCCCGCGCGGACATGGGGGCGCTCGACGACCTCGAGCACAGGCTCTTCTCGCTGCGCTACGCGATGGCCGAGATCGGCTCGCTCGGGCCCGTGATCGACCCGCCCAAGGCAACCGCCCAGCGCGGCGAGGCCCTGGCCCACCTGCAGCAGATGAGCGTCGAGACCCTGTGCGACCCCGCGGTGGGCGCCCTTCTCGACCGCCTCTCCCAGGAGCCCGAGCTCGTCGGCGAGACACGCCTCGCGCAGATCAGGGTGCTGAGGCGCGACCGCGCGTCACTCCTTGACGTCCCCGCCGAGGAGCAGGCCGCCTTCAGCCGACTCACCGTGGAGGCAAACGACGTCTGGCGCCGTGCCAAGGCAGCCAACGACTGGGCGTCCTTCGAGCCCTACGTTGACCGCATCGTCGAGTCCATGCGCCGCATCGCCGGCTACAAGAACGCCGAGAAGGACCCGTACGACGTCTGGCTCGACGAGTTTGAGCACGGGACCGACCGCGCCTTCTACGACCGGTTCTTCTCGCAGGTCAAGGACTGCGTGGTGCCGCTTCTGGCGGATTGCGTGGCGAGCCGCCACAAGCCGACGCACAAATGCGTGGACGGCTCCTTTGACGTGGAGCGCCAGTGGCGCCTGGCCGATGACCTCGCGCGCCTTGAGGGGCTTGACATGGACGCCCTCTGGATCGGGCGCACCGAGCACCCCTTCACCTGTGGGATGTCGCGCGACTTTGTGGTGGTCACGGGACACGCCTATGCGGACAACCTGCTCTCCAATGTGTTCTCCATCCTCCACGAGGGCGGACACGCCCTCTACGAGCAGAACGTGGACGCCGCCTACGCGGCGACGTCGCTTTCCGAGGGCACCTCGATGGGCATGCACGAGGCACAGTCGCGCTTCTTCGAGAACCTTGTGGGACGCTCGGAGGAGTTTGCCGCGCCGCTGCTCGCGGTGCTGCGCAAGCACTTCCCGGGGCAGTTCTCGCGCGTGACGCCGCACCTGCTCTACCTGGCCGAGAACTGCGCCGAGCCCGGCCTGATTCGCACCGAGGCAGACGAGCTCACCTACCCGCTGCACATCCTCGTGCGCTACGAGATCGAGCAGCTGCTCTTCTCGGGCGAGGCCACCGCGGCGGACGTCCCGCGCCTCTGGGCCGATAAGTACCGCGCATACCTTGGCGTCACCGTGCCGGACCACGCGCGCGGCGCCCTGCAGGACACGCACTGGTCCGACGGCTCGTTTGGCTACTTTCCCACCTATGCGCTGGGATCAGCCTTTGGCGCGCAGCTCAAGGCGGCCATGGTGCGCGACGGCGTGGACTTTGAGGGAGCCTGCGCGACGGGCGACCTCGCGCCCATTCGCACCTGGCTGCGCGACAACATCTGGCACTGGGGCCGCGCGAAGGACTCCGGCGAGCTCATTCAGGCGGCCTGCGGCGAGCCCTTCCTGGCCTCCTATTACACCGACTACCTCACCACCAAGTTCTCCTCACTCTACCGTCTGTAAATTGGGGACGTGTTTTTTCGTTCAGAGTTTTTGGGACAGGTTCTAGTCGGAGGGACCAGGCATGCGAGCGCTCATACAGCGCGTCGAGAGCGCACAGGTTGAGGTGGACGGCGCCGTTGTGGGCGGCTGCGGTACCGGCTACCTCGTGCTCTTGGGCGTGGCACCCGGCGACGACGAGGCGCTCGCCGAGCGCCTCTGGCGCAAGGTGGCGGCGCTGCGCATCTGCGCGGACGACGAGGGCAAGACCAACCGCTCGCTCGTTGACACGGGCGGAAGCCTACTCGTGGTGAGCCAGTTCACGCTCTACGCCGACGCGCGCCGCGGCAACCGACCCTCTTTCACCGGCGCCGCCTCCCCGGAACGTGCCAAACGTCTCTACGAGCGCTTCTGTGAGCTCGCGGAGGCAGACCTCGGTCAAAACCGCGTGGGGCGCGGCGTCTTTGGCGCCCACATGCGCGTGAGCTTAATCAACGACGGGCCGTTCACCGTTCTTCTCGACACGGACGAGCTCGGCTGGAGTCCCTCATCTATTGATTGAACGTCTTGAAAGAAACCTTGGTAAGCTTTTAGAGTTTGCGTTCAGGTCGTCAGAAGGGCTCTTGCATGAAGATCATCGATGAGTTCAAGGAGTTCATCGCCCGCGGCAACGTGATGGACATGGCCGTCGGCATCATCGTCGGCGGTGCGTTCACCGCCATCGTCAACTCGCTCGTGAGCAACCTCATCAACCCGCTGATCACCCTCGTGACCACCTCCACGAGCACCATCACCGGCGGCGCCTCCGACGGTGCGACGGAGGTCATCAACGGCCTGCGCTGGGCCGTCCCCGGAACCGACCAGTTCATCGACCTCGGCGCCTTCATCTCCGCCGTGATCAACTTCCTGATCATCGCCTTCGTGGTCTTCTGCCTGGTCAAGGCGTTGAACACCATGCGCGAGAAGATGGACGCCATCGCCAAGAAGGAGGCCGACGACGAGGCTGCCGAGGAGGCCGCTGCCCCGCACTGCCCGTACTGCCTCGAGGAGGTCAAGGCGGGCGCCACCCGCTGCCCTCACTGCGGCGAGAAGATCGAGGCCTAAACCTGACAAAGGTGACAGGGTAAACCGTCATGAAAAGGTGACATAGAGGCCCTGGTACTCCCCGTTGACAATGACCTCGCAAAAGCGCACCCCCTTCAAGCG
>DXAB01000064.1 GCA_019117265.1 Candidatus Olsenella pullicola | reverse complement strand
ACCCGCGCGTGAACTTCACGCCCTTGAGCTTGAGCGGGTCGTCGGCGCCCCGGAACACGATGCGCTGCCCCGTGGGCAGGTACGTTATCTCCATCGGCGAGATGCGCGAGCGGAACCAGCCCTCGAGCCCCAGCTCCGCGATCGCCCACGTCACCTGCTGGAACACCGAGTCGCGCAGCGTGTTGCTGAACCTCCGGACGATCACCGCGTTCGCCTCCGGCCGCGCCAGGAGGAGAAGGACGATGCACACGGAGATGAAGCTCGACTTCGTGGAGCCGCGCCCGCCGTGCATCCAGTAGTGCGTGTGGCCGTGGGCCATCACGTCGCCGAGCACGTCGTGGAAGGCGGGGATGACGAGGGCGGACGCGTCAACCATTCGCGCCGCCCTCCGCGCCGCCGAAGCCCGGCAGCCTCTCCTGCACCGGCTGGGCCACCACGCCGAGCACGATCCTCGGCGCCGCGTCCTCGCGGCCCTCGTCGCTCTTGCGCTCCGCCTTGCCGAACTCGTCGGGGTACTTGCGCTCCAGCAGCCACGCCGCCGCCGTCCAGTACTGGTTCCTCGCCAGCGCGGCAGAGCGGATCGTGGTGAGCAGCGTCCGCTTGAACGCAGACTCCTCCTTTTTTAGCCCCTCGCTTAACGCGCGCTGCAGCCTGTTCTTCGGGTCGCCGATCCAGCGGTAGAACGTCGACTCGTGGATGCCCAGCGCGCAGATGATGTCGCCGTTGGAGAGGCCGTCCGCCTTGAGGCGGATCGCCTCGTCCACCATCTCCTGCGTCAGCTTCGGACGCCTCGCCATGCTCATCACCCCCGTGACAGTCGATAGAACCTCTCACGGTGGATTGTCCGGGCGCGTCACAAGAAGTGTTATAGAATCGATAGGTGCCTTTTGCTTGTATGCGCCATGATGGAGTTCGGCGCCTGCCTCTTGGACCTTTTTCTGGAGGGAGGCCTCATGGGTAGTGTCTTACTGTCGAACGTCCTTTCTTTGGTGGCGACTTGGCTAGGCGGCGGCGCGTCGTTCCCATCATGGTTATACAAGGCCGATGCCAACCGGGTAACACCCGGGCGCCGCCACCATTTCAACCCCTCCGCTCCCGCTTCCCCTTGAGCCCGTACTTCCGGCACAGGCGGCTGTTGCGCTGCCGCATCTTGTCGCGCTCCCGCCGCACCTCCGCGAGCTCCTCGGAGCGCTCGCACGCCTCCCGCTCGCGCTCGAGCTGCTCGTTGAAGGCGCGCTCCTGCTCCAGGTGGTAGCGCTCGGTGCAGAGCGGGCACATACCCGTCTGCCGGTTGATCTTCACGCCCACGGCGCCGCACTCGGGGCACACCGTCTGCACCGCCAGCGAGCAGTGGATCCGCGACGCCCGCATCTCCACGGCGCGCACGGAGTGGGAAACGCCGCACCTCCGCTCGATCTCCGCCGCCGCGTAGGCCGCGCCCCTAAAGCTCACCTCGCGCAGGACGTCGTCCTGCTCCTCAGTCCATGCGCTCACGGCAGCCACCTCCCGTCGCGTCTCACCCTGCCGCGCCCCCGCGTCTCGCCCCCGCGTAAGACAGGGAACAGCCCCGCCACCAGCGAGAACGCCGCCCGTCTCAACGTCTCGACCGAAACCGCGCCCAAGGCCCCCGCGCGCACATGCGCGCGCGTGCGCCCGCCCGCGCGCGAGAGCCCCTTACGTCTCGTCCCCGTCAAGACAGCGAGACAAGAGGAGGGGACGCCCACCCTCACCAGCCGCCAGGGGCGTCTCGACCCGTGTCTCAGCATGGCCCGCCCCCTTGAGACGGCGAGACCTCCGGCACCGCGCCGGCGGCCCGCTCCAGCAGCGCCTCGAGCGCCGCGTTGTCGATGCAGACGCAGTAGATCCGCACGTCGTCGAAGCGCTTCTGCCGCGTGAACCCGCGCCCGGAGCCCGGCAGCAGCACGTCCTCGTCGGCCATGCGCCTGAGCGTCTTCTGCCGGTCGAAGTTGGCGCCCGCGAGCGCCTGGTCGAGCACGGACGAGAAGACCCACCAGGCGAAGCCCGGCCGGTCGCGGTACTGCTCCACGGCGCCCCAGCGGTCGAGCCGCTCCAGCTCCGCCTTCTCGAAGTGCAGGCGGTTGCGCACCAGCCACTCGGCCACGAACTGGATGGCCTTCATGTCGGTGTCGCCGCCGTCGGCGCCCGTCGCGTTCACGAGCGCCCACGCGGCCATGCGCATGGCGCCCTCAAGGCACGCCGACCACTCGCTCCCGGGCGCGAACACGTAGAACTGCGCGAGGGCGTCGGCGAGCGCCAGCAGTGCCACGTTGTCGGCCTGCGGGTGCCCGCCCGCGAAGGCGCACACCGCGTCGCGCACGGACGAGAACTGCGCCGCGTAGAAGGACGCGTCGTTTCGCCTCAGCGCCGCCACGTAGGCGCGCCCCGCGGTGCCGTGCTGCGCCGAGACCAGGTGGTGCATCGCCTGGGCGGCGCGCACGTCGTCGAAGGGCTCGGCGCAGAGCTCGAGGGTGCGGTTCGCCGCGCCCTGCTGCGTCGAGGAGCCCACGATGGGGATCTCGCCCGTGGCTATCGTCAGGCAGCGCCACGAGCCCGCCCTCATCATCGTCCGGTC
>DXAB01000063.1 GCA_019117265.1 Candidatus Olsenella pullicola | reverse complement strand
GCGACGCCGCCGCTGCCCAGGATGCCGCCAACAAGGCGAGCCGTCTGCTCGACAAGGCTGCCTCCAAGGGCATCATCCACAAGAACCAGGCCGCTCAGCGCAAGAGCGGCGTCCAGAAGCTCGTGAACACCATCAAGTAGCTTCTGCCTCATCGAATGCGGGCGTGGGTCCGGGGTGCTGCCCGGGCCCACGCTTTTTATGTATGAGTCGGGTGACCTAGGAGACCCCACAGATGTTGGCAATGAGGCGTACCATGACCGCCTCCTCGTCCTCCCCGCTCTTGAGCGCGCGCTCGGCCTTGGAGCACAGGCCAAGAAGCGCCTCGAGCTCGCCCTCGCCAAAGGCACGTGCCCAACGAACGTGGTTTCTCACCTGCCAGTCCTGTTTCTTGAGCTCGGGAGCGAGCGCGTGTGACTGCCCGCGCGCCTCGAGCGATCGAGCGCAGACGAGCTCACGAAGCCTGCCCACGATAAGTGAGAGCAGGCCAAGGGAGGAACCGTCGAGCAGGCGATACAGTGCCAGGGCACGATGGGCGTCGCGCCCGGAGAGCCGGTCGAGAAACTCCCAAGGCTTGACCTCCGCCACGCGTGCCACGTTCTTCTCGACAAAGGGCAGGGTGATCGTTCCAGCGCCGCCAAGGAGTGCCGCGAGCGTGGCAATCTGCGTGTCGAGCATCGTCGTAGACTCTCCCACCCGGGCGACGAGCTCGGTTGCCGCGTCGGATGCGATTGAGACCCCGTGAGCCCGGGCAAGCTTCTGAACGTAGGGGGGCAGGTCCCTTCCCTTCTTGGCGGCGCACTCGATCACGGACTTTGGACCTACCTTCGCGACCGCCTTGTAGAGCCGTGTCGACTTGGCGAGCGTGCTCGCAACGAGCGCGAGCGTGCAGCTCTCGTTGGGGTTGCCGAGGTACTCGACGATGGCCTCGGAGACGGCCTTGGGAAGCTTCTCGGCGTTCTCGATGACCACTACGCGGCGGTCCCCTCCCATGGGCAGCGTGTTGAGCGAGGCGAGCACGC
This sequence comes from Candidatus Olsenella pullicola, assembly GCA_019117265.1. GTDB lineage: Bacteria > Actinomycetota > Coriobacteriia > Coriobacteriales > Atopobiaceae > Thermophilibacter > Thermophilibacter pullicola. The sequence goes on along the minus strand of DXAB01000063.1, from coordinate 21,007 downwards.
CCACCGGCTCGACGTCGCTGGAGGCCACGAGCTCCTCAAGGTTGAACGCCGAGAAGGGGCCGTCCACGCGTGCCTTGAGGCGCGTGACGGCCTGTTTGCGCTTGAGCTCGTCCGGACCGACGATGAGGTAGGCCGGGAGCAGAGCGGGCTTACCTGCCATGAGGCTCCTTCCTTGCCGCCCGAGAGGCGGCGTAAGCGTTTAGAGCGGGCACGCGCAGTCCTGCCGTTCTGAATGATAGGAGCAATCTCGCAGAGGCATGCACCTCCGCGTATCATATTCTTTGGGGCCAAGATCTTGGCCCCAAAGTGTAGCACTCACGGTCCCTCCTCCCTCTGACAGGTCACAACGGGCCCGGAGTCTCCGGGCTCGACCGTGACGTCCCCCACGTCCTTGGTGCAGAGAAATACCGACCCAGCCTTCTCAAGCACCTCGACGCACACCGGATCCGGGTGGCCGTAGGCGTTGCCCTCACCCGCGCTGGCAACGCTTACCTCGGGTTGGAGCGCGCGTGCGATCTCCCGCGTGAGGGAGTTCTCCGATCCGTGGTGCCCAACCTTGAGGAAATCGATGTCACCCACATCACCGCGCTCAACGGCGGCCCCGACCTCGTCTCTCTCGGCATCTGCCGCAAGCAACCCCGTAAGGCTGCGCCCGCCGCGGGAGTACTCGAGGACAAGAACGAGAGACCCTTCGTTGCCCTCTCCCCCGACGGGCTCGACGGGAGAGACCGCCGTGAGCGTAAAGTCGCCAACAGCCAGAGAGTCTCCATAGCCCATCTCATCGATTGGCGGGTCTTGGCCCAGCATCGTGGTGTCCGCGCCCTCGGGGACAACGACGACTCCCACGTCCACAACGCCCAGCACGTCAGATAGGCCTCCCGCGTGATCGGCATGCAGGTGAGTGAGCAGCACGGCGTCAAGGTGAAAGACGTTATATCTGGAAAGAGCCTCAACAACGTCAGAGCCGGGCCCCGTGTCAACGAGCATTGACGAGGCGCCGTCCGTGATGAGAATCGCATCCCCCTGCCCAACGTCGAGGACGCGCACGCAGGCCGGCGCACAGTAGCGCCAGCGCACCACATGAGCCCCGGCAACAACCAGCGCGGCACCGAGCACCCCCAGGACGGCTCTCCTTGATACGCGGGGCCACCATACGAGCAGCGCGCACACAAGGCCTCCGAGCACAAGAAGGCCCGTGCCCTCGTCCACGCTCACGGCAACGCAGGCCAAGGGAAGCTGCGCCAGGCCATGGACTATCGCCATGAGCAGGCAGCCCACAACGTCGCAGCACATGAGAGCCGCAGACTGGGCAAGGGGAAGCCACGGAAGCGACGCCGCCATGATCCCGAGGGCAAGAATCGCGGAGAAGAGAGGGGTGAGAAGGACGTTTGCCAGCGGCGCAACGAGCGAGAACTGCGAGAACGTTGCGCAGACGAGCGGGAGCGTGACCACCTGAGAGACGATCGTGAGCGCCAGGGCCTCGCGCGCGTCCTTCTCGACCCTGCGCAGGGCGGCAAAGAGCGGCCCGGGGCCATGCGCCCCCACACCGGGGAGGCAAACGCGCACGACGTAGCGAGCATACCCACCGAGCGCGCAGATGCCGCAGACGCAGATGACCGAGAGCACATAGCCGAGCTGCCCCGTCACGCCCGGGCTTACCAACGCCATGACGAGCGCGACCGCGCACACCGATGAGAGCGGGTGCGGGCGACGGCTCGCAATTCGCGAGAGCTCAGCCACAAGGCACATCGCCCAAGACCTCACCGCTGACGACGGAGCTCCGCAAAAGACAACGAAGGCACCCGTGACAACGAGAAGGGCGGCCACCCGAAGGGGAACGGGGAGCCGCGCATGCCCGAGAAGCCAGCCCGCCAGTGCCGTGACGAGCACAAGATGTCCGCCCGACACCGCCACAAGATGAGAGATGCCGCATGCCGCGAAGAGCTCGCTCAGGCCACGCTCCGCCATAGCCTCGGTGGAGCCGCAGACCGTTCCGGCAAGCAAGGCCCGCGCATCAGAGGAGGCGGGGTCAAGGCGCTCGAGCGTATTCTCGCGAAGGTCGAGCACCATGCCCCGCAGCCCGCCCGCCGGGCGTTGCTCAAGTACGCTCACCGCCCTCACGGTTCCCGCCAGCCCCTGTGCACGAGAGGAGGCACCCCACTCGCCGTCCTCGTTTGGCGAGAAGCGGCCAACGATTCGCAGCGTTGTTCCCATGCGATACCGCTCGTCCGACACGAGCCACACCGAGCCCCGAACGCGTCCAGCCCAGAGAGCGCTCGCGCGCCCCCTCCACCCGGACGCTCCCTTGCTCATGTCTCCCTCAAGTAAATACTCCCACGAGGAGACCGGAGAGGATTCAAGGGAACGCTCAAGCGCTGACTGGCGCATAAGCTCAAATGAGCACGAGAGGAGCGAGCATGCAAGCGCCGCGGAAACGGGCAGCACAAGCATCAGGGCCTCTCCTCTCCGCAGGGCATGCGCGGCCAAGGACACGAGGGTTCCCACCGTCACGGCCACGCCCGCGGCAGCACAGGCCAGCCAGGGGCTGGGACCGGCCCAGAGCACGACGCGCATGCAGCAGAGCGCGGCAAGAAGGGCCCAGAGAAGGGGCGGCAGCATGGGCCTCTCGGGGCGCTCGAGGGCGTCAGACACAGATCATCGCCTCGAGCTTGGCAAACTTCTTCTCCCCAATGCCAGAGACGCGCATAAGGTCTTCGGGTGAGGTGTAGGGGCCATGCGCCTCGCGGTCCTCCACTATCGCACGTGCCGTGGACTCCCCCACGCCCGGAAGCTCGTCTAGGGTCGCAACGTCAGCCGTGTTGATGTTAATGAGGGCCGATTCAGCAGGACCCGATCCGCTGAGGGGAGCATCTGAGGTCGCGGACCCCTCACCCACGGAAGGGACGTGGACCTTCTCCCCATCGTGGAGCTCGGCGGCAAGGTTCAGGGACGTGGTGTCCGCGTCCTCGCAAAGCCCTCCGGCCGCAAGGACCGCATCGTTTGTCCTCGAGCCCGCCGGGAGCTCGTAGACGCCCGGCACGAAAACCGCACCGTCAACGTGCACGAGGAGCGATGCGGGGGGATTCTCCGCGCCCTCGCGCTCCGTGCCGTCGGATGGCTGGGAGCGCCTCGGGCCGGACTCGTCCGCGGCGACTGTCGCCTCGGTGGCAACGGGCTCGCCGCGCTCGATGACCACTCCCTCCCGTTGCGTGAGAAGCGCTGCCAACGTTACGGCAGCGATCAAGAGCGCCGCCGCAACGCCTGCCGCAACGCGTCCCCTGATTCCAAACCGACCGAGAATCCTCCTGCGCGTCCCGCGCCTCTCCTGTGCCATCTGACCACCCCCTCACTAGCGTGGGGCGCATCGGGGATGGAGGGGCCGAGAATCGCAAGTTATGGCTCACGTAGCTTACCGGTCTCTGCCACGAATCTCTCAATACTAAGAAGCGCCCTCGATTACCGGGGCGCTCCTCATAAGAAGTCTAATGAATGACCTGTTGCTCGCCGAGCGAAAACTACCGCTCGGCCCCAGAGAAGGGCTGAAGCTCGCGATGGTGTTCCCGAAGCGTCCCCTTGGGGGCGTGATAGGAGGGGCACTGCGAGGAGTCCCTCCACTCAACGTTCTCAACGAGCTCGCTCACCATGCCCTCGTGGTCAAAGCTCTCCCATGCCGCAAGGACCTGGTCCATGCGGGCATGGGTCTCGGGACGACGCGGCATGAAGAGGGTGCAGCAGTCTGGGGCGGTCTGACAGGAGATGTCGTAGGTACCGATCTCCTCTGAGCGACGGATGATCTCCTGCTTGTCGGAGCCGATGAGCGGGCGGAGAACGGGCATCGTCACGGCCTCGTTGACCGCGGCGATGTTGTCGAGCGTCTGGGAGGCCACCTGACCGAGAGACTCGCCGGTCACGAGGGCCTTGGCGCCCTCAAGGCGCGCGATGCGCTCGGATACCTGCATCATGACGCGTCGGTACATGATGATGCGCAGGCTCTGCGGCACGGCAAGAGAGATCTCGCGCTGACGCTCGCCAAAGGGAACCACATAGAGGCGCCCAACGATGCCTGCCGGAGCCAGCGCGTCAACAACGTCCTGGCAGAGCCACTCGCTCGTATCCGAGGTCATGGGACGGCCCGAGAAGTGCACGGGGACGCAGGTTGCACCACGCCGCCCCACCATCCATGTTGCAACGGGAGAGTCAAAGCCGCTCGAGAGCAGGGTTACGACCTTGCCGGCGGTGCCCACGGGAAGGCCGCCGACTCCCGGGGCGGAGGCGGCGTAGACGTAGGTGCTGCCCTGAACCACGTGCACCACAACCGTGACGTCAGGATGGTGAACGTCCACCCTCTTGTCCGGGAAGGCCTCGCAGAGGGCGGCTCCCACAAGACGGTTCATGTCAAGGCTGTGCAGCTCGTAGGTTGTCGAGGAGCGACGGGCGTGCACCTTGAACGAGGCGAACTCCCCCGCCTCTCCGAGCGCCTGAACGGCGGCGGCAACGTACTCGCGGTCATCGAGGCCGCACTTGTAGGCAAGCGAGACGCGCGCGACGCCCGGAACACGACGAATGGAGGCGGCCAGCTCCTCGGTTGCCCGATGGTCGGCTGTCTCGACAACAAGGTGCCCCGAGACGCGCCCGACATGGGAGATGTCAAACGCGGACAGGGCACGGTGAAGGTTCGTAACGAGCTGGTTCTCAAACGTCGCGCGGTTCTTGCCCTTGAGGCCGATCTCGTGATAGTGAACGAGACAGAGTCTTTCGGTCATGCGCGCGCCTAGAGAACGATGGTGTTGGCACCCTTGATGTCCTCGTCAAACTCCTCCTTGACGAAGCTCAGGGTGTCGTCCTCGATCTCCTGCATGGCAATGGAGACGGGGTCCTTGCCGGAGGCGACGGTGGTGATATCGTCAAAGTCCTGGATGGCGGTCACGCGAAGGTGCTGGCCTCGAACCATGTTGTTGATGTCGCAGGCGCGCTTGGACGCGATCGAGCAGAGCAGGAAGGGGTTGTGCTCGGTCTTGTCGAGCAGCGTGTCGATCTCGGGCTTGATAACGGACATGTTACTGGTGACCTCCGTCGAAGTTCTCGTATCGTTCAATCACATTCTGAAGCTCGGCGCACGCTCGTTCAAGGTCATCATTAACGATGCGCACGTCATAATGGTCGGCATAGGCCATCTCGCCGCGGGCGTTGGCAAGGCGCGTCTCTATGGAGGCCTCGTCCTCGGTTCCGCGGCCGCGAAGCCTGCGCTCGAGCTCCTCGGCACTCGGGGGCTCAATAAAGACGAGAACCGCGTCAGGTATGGCGTTGCGGACGTTGATGCCGCCCTGGACGTCAATCTCGAGAACGACGGAGCGGCCCTCCGAGATGACGCGGTCGACCTCCTGCCTGAGCGTGCCGTAGCGATGCTCGTGAACCCAGGCCCACTCGAGGAAGTCCCCGGCATCAACGTGACGCTGGAACTCCTCGTCGCTTATGAAGTAATAGGACGTTCCGTCAATCTCGCCGGGACGCGGTGAGCGCGTCGTGGCAGAGACCGTCAGACCTAGGCAGGAAACACGCTCGCGCACGAGTGCGACGAGCGTGCCCTTACCTACGCCTGACGGCCCAGAGACGACGAAAATCCGAGCTCGTCTTGCCAACTTACTTGGAGAGAGCCTCGACGAGCTGCTCGCGCTGACGGGCACCGAGACCCTTGACGCGACGGGTGGCGGAGATGCCGAGCTCGTCCATGATCTTGGCGGCCTTGGCCTTGCCGTAGCCAGGGAGGGACTCGATGAGGGTGGAGACCTTCATGCGGCTGGCGATGGGGTCGTCGGAGTCGAGGACGTCCTCGAGGGTGACCTTGCCGCTCTTGATCTTCTCGCGAAGCTCGGCGCGCTCGTGACGGGCCTGGGCGGCCTTCTCGAGAGCTGCCTTGCGCTGCTCGTCGGTAAGCTGGGGTAGAGCCATGTGTTCCTCCAAACATCGTATAGAACCAATGAGCCAGCCTGCGTCACAGGCAAACTCGCATCAACATACTATGCCCGTTGAGCTTTGGTTTTGCAATACCCCTCTACCAAAAGTGCAGCTCACGAGGACAATACTCCACAAACGCAACGCACCGTGACAAATGCGCCCGTTGGAGGGGCGATGCTATGCCATGACCTCGGCGCAGATGGCGTCAAACGCGGCCACCGGGTCCTCTGCCCCCGTGATGGGGCGACCGATGACGAGCTTGGAGGCTCCGGCGGCAAGCGCCGCGGCGGGCGTGGCGATGCGCTTCTGGTCGCCCACCTCGGCGCCGGCGGGACGGACGCCCGGCGTCACGATGAGGGCATCGGGACCAAGAAGCGCGCGCATCTCGGACGCCTCCTGCGGAGAGCACACGATGCCATCCGAGCCCGAGCCGTAGGCCAGGCTCGCAAGACGCGCGACCTCCTCGGCAACGGGGGAATCGACGCCAATCTCAGCCAGGGCAGCCTGGTCCATGCTCGTGAGGACGGAGATGGCAACCAGGCGGGTGCGCTCCCCGCCACGCTGCCCTGCGGCCTCCTCGGCGCCCTTGCGGGCTGCGGCAATCATCGCGGAGGAGCCGAGGCCGTGGATGGAGAGAATGTCGGCGCCCGTAAGGGAGGCGGCGCGGACGGCGCCCTGCACCTGGAACGGGATGTCATGCACCTTGAGGTCGAGAAAGACGCGCAGCCCGCGCTCGCGCATCGCGTCCACGATGGCGGGGCCCTCGGCAAAGAAGAGCGTCATGCCCACCTTCACCCATGTCGCCTTGCCGGAGAGCATGTCAGCAAGCTCGAAGGCACGCTCCTTCGAGCAGTCCAGCGCGATGATGATCTTGTCGCTCGCCTGTTCGTACGTCAGCATTCGAAGGCTCCAATCAGTTCGTTGACATCGGATGCGCCCTGCTCGGCAACCCACGCAGCAAGGCCGTCCGCGATCTCGACGGCACAGGTGGGGTTGTAGAAGTTTGCGGTCCCCACCGTAACCGTGGTGGCGCCCGCGAGGATCATCTCGGCGGCATCCTGCCAGCTGGCAATGCCGCCCATGCCGTTGACGGGTATCTTGACGGCCTGCGCGGCCTCCCAGACCATGCGCACGGCGATGGCGTGGATGGCGGGGCCGGAAACTCCCCCGGTGGGCTTGGAGAGACGGCTCCTTCGGGTGCGCACGTCAATGGACATGCCGTTGATCGTGTTGATGAGCGAGAGGGCGTCGGCACCCTCGGCCTCGCAGGCGCGCGCGATCTCAGGCACGCGAACGGGCGCCATCTTCACGAGAAGCGGCCTCTTTACGCGCGGCCTTACCGCGCGGACGACCTCCGCGGCGCTCTCGGGCGTGCCGCCCACAAGGGCGCCGCCGCGGGCGATGTTGGGGCACGAGATGTTCATCTCGACGCCGCTCGCCCAGGGGCAGAGCTCCTCGATGAGCTCCACGGCGGCCACGTACTCCTCGACGGAGTGACCGGCAGCCTGCACGATGACGCGGCAGCCGCGGCCATCAAGAGCGGCGAGATACTCGCCGTACTGCTCGACCATGCCCGCGACGCCGGGGTTGGCAAGGCCGACGGTGTTCATCATGCCGGAGGGCACCTCGCACATGCGGGGCGCCGGGTTGCCGGTCCACGGCTCGGCAGAGCAGCCCTTGAGCGTGATGGCACCGAGCTTTGACACGTCATAGAAGCTCTCGAAGACCGAGCCAAAGGCGAAGGTGCCCGAGGCGGTGTTCACCGGGTTCTGCATGCGCACGCCGCCGAGGTTGACGGCCATGCTCACGTTCTTCTCCCCCATCACCACGCCACCTCCTCGGCATCGAAGACGGGACCGTCCTTGCAGCAGGACTTGTAGGTCCCGTCGGCCATGGCAACGTTGCACGTTCCGCAGGCGCCAAAGCCGCAGCACATCATGCGCTCCATGGAGACCCTGCAGGCAACGCCGGCATCGTGGCACAGGCGCGCCACTCCTGCCATCATGACCTCGGGCCCGCAGGTGTAGACCACGTCATAGGCGTTGCTGGCGAGAAGCTCGGCGAGGGCGTCGGTCGTAAAGCCCCTGCGCCCGGCGGTGCCGTCGTCGGTGGTCACGGCTACGGTGCCGGCACCAAGACCCCCGAGCACGTCCGCGCCCCAAAGCCTCCCCGAGGTCTGGGCACCAACCACGGCGTCAAACTCAACGCCTTCGCCGGCGAGCATGCGTGCGCATGCCACGACGGGCGTGACACCCACTCCGCCGGCGACGACGCAGGCGCGACGTGCCCCCTCGACGAGCGGCCAGGGATTTCCGCAGGGTCCAACGGCGGTTGAGGACGCCCCCGCCGCCATCGCGGAGAGGCGGCGCGTGCCGTCACCCACCACGGCATAGACGATCTCGACCGTGCCGGCCTGAGCGTCCGCGTGCGAGAAGGACAGCGGGATGCGCAGGATCTGGCTCGCGTCGCCGGGAACGTGGACGTTCACGAACTGTCCGGCCTCGAGGGAGGCGGCGAGCTCGGGAGAGGAGAGCACGATCCTCATGAGCCCGTCTGCGACCGGCTCGTTGGAGACGACGGTGAAGTCGTGGACGGAAGCTGCCGCGGCACTCATCGAAGGACCCTCTTGACCGGGGTCACGACGCCGTCGGTGAGCGTGTGGCGGCCGGCCACGAAGACCTCGGTGGCATAGCCGGTGAGGGTCTTGCCGAGCCACGCGGAGTTCTTGGAGCGGCTCTGAAGCCAATCCTCGGTGACCGTCACCTCGGCGGTGGGGTCGATGAGTGTGAGGTCCGCGGTGCAGCCCTCCTCGATGCGAATCTCGGGGAGGCGCAGGCAGCGACGCGGGTTCACGGCCATGACCTCGACGAGACGAGACCAGCTCATCGTGCCGGGAAGAACGAGGTTGGTGAGCATGAGCGGAAGCGAGGTCTCGAGGCCCACGATGCCGAAGAAGGCAATCTCCCACTCGCAGTCCTTCTCGTGCGGGGCGTGCGGGGCGTGGTCGGTCACGATGCAGTCGATCGATCCGTCGAGGATGCCCTCGCGGAGAGCCGCCGCGTCCGCGGCCGTGCGTAGCGGCGGGTTCATCTTGAGGTTGGTGTCATAGGCGTCGGTGATGTCATCCTCGCAGAGGAACAGGTGGTGCGGGGTGACCTCGCAGGTCACGGGCAGACCCTCGGCCTTGGCGGCGCGCACGAGCTCAAGGCCCTTGCTCGTGGAGATGTGAGCGATGTGCAGGGCGCATCCGGTCATGCGGCAGAGCTCGATGTCGCGATAGATCTCGAGCTCCTCGCCCAGGGCGGGCCAGCCAAACATACCCAGGCGCGTGGAGGCGCGGCCCTCGTTGATGACGCCGTGCGTGGTGAGCGACTCGATCTCGCAGTGCGCTGAGACGACCTTGTCGAACTGGGAGACGTACTCCATGCAGGTGCGCATCATGCCGGCGCTCTGAACGCCGTGGCCATCGTCGGAGAAGGCGACCGCGCCCTCCATGACCATGTCGCCGATCTCCGCGAGGGTCTGGCCCTTCTCCCCCACCGTGAGGGCGCCGATCGGGCGGATGTGGCAGAGCCCGGCGTGGCGGGAGCGGTCGATCTGGTAGCGAACCTCGGCGCCCGTGTCGGTCACCGGGTCGGTGTTGGGCATGGTGGCAACGTCGGTGAAGCCGCCGTGGGTTGCCGCGCGGGCGCCGGTCTCGATGGTCTCCTTGTACTCAAAGCCGGGATCGCGGAAGTGCACGTGCATGTCAACGAGACCGGGCACGAGGTACTTGCCGGCGGCGTCAATGACCTCGGCATCGGCGGGCGGCTCGATGGACGTGCTCACGCATGCGATCTTGTCGCCATCGATGAGCACGTCACGAACGTCGTCGAGACCCACCTGCGGGTCGACGACGTGGGCTCCCTTAAGCAGATACGCCATTGTTCTCTCCTCCCAGAAGCAGGTACATCTCGGCCATGCGCGTGAGGACGCCGGCGTTCACCTGGTCAAGAATACGCGAGCGGGCGCAGTCGGCAACGTCCGCGTTGATCTCCATGCCACGGTTCATGGGGCCGGGGTGGCAGATGATGGCCTCGGGCTTCATCTTGTCCACGCGGCTCATGTCGAGGCCCCAGAGGCGGTTGTACTCGCGGCGAGACGGAATGGCCGCTCCCTCCATGCGCTCGAGCTGGACGCGCAGCATGTAGATGACGTCCATCTCGGGGATCACGGAGTCAAAGTCGGCGGTCTGCGGCACGCCGTAGTAGTCAGGGTCGTCAACCTGGAAGGTGGGCGGGCCCACGAGGGTGACGTCGGCGCCCATAGTCTTGAGGGCGGGCACGAGGCTGCCGCACACGCGGCTGTGGGAGAGGTCTCCCACGATCGCGACCTTGAGACCGTCGAGGTGGCCGAAGTTCTCGCGAATGGTGTAGAGGTCGAGCATCGCCTGCGTGGGGTGCTGGTGCTTGCCGTCGCCGGCGTTGATGACGACGGCGTCAGTGTGCTCGGTGATCTTCTGCGGCGTGCCGGCGAGCTTGGCGCGGCAGATGAACATGTCGACGTTCATGGCATCGATGGTCTCGATGGTGTCGGCGAGGCTCTCCCCCTTAACGACCGAGGACGTGGCGCCGCCCATGGAGAGGGAGTCGGCGGAGAGGCGCTTCTCGGCGAGCTCGAAGGAGCTCTTGGTGCGCGTGGACGGCTCGAGGAAGAGGTTCACGATCGTGCGGCCGCGCAGGGCGGGGACCTTTTTAATGGCACGGTTGTTGACCTCGGAGAACGAGCGGGCCGTGTCGAGGATCTGCGTGATGTCGTCGGCAGTGAGGCTCGTCGTGTCGATCAGGTGCTTGACGGAAAGCATGTGGTTGGCACCTCCTGTGCTCTAGTCGGTAGGCTTGGTCCAGATCTCGACGGAGTTGACGTCATCATACGGGGCAATGGTCACGCGCACGTCCTCGCCATGCGAGGAGGGAACATTCTTGCCCACGTAGTCGGCGCGGATGGGAAGCTCGCGGTGGCCGCGGTCAATCATGACGGCAAGCTGGACCGTCTTGGGGCGCCCGAGGTCGATGAGGGCGTCGAGCGCGGCACGAATGGTTCGACCGGTGTAGAGGACGTCATCAACGAGGATGATGTCGCGCTTGTCGACGTCAAAGGGGATGTCGGTGCCAAACTCGACGGGAGCGATCTTGCGGCTCACATCGTCGCGATAGAAGCTCACGTCGAGCGTGCCCACGGGCGGGCGGATGCCCTCGATCTTCTCGATCTCATCGGCGAGCAGCGGTGCGATGGCGGCGCCGCGGCGCACAATGCCCACGAGCGCGATGCCCTCGGCTCCCTCGTTCTTCTCGATGATCTCATGGGCGATGCGGGTGAGCGCGCGGCTCATGGCCTGCTCGTCCATAATCTGGGCCTTGAGCGTGGCCTGTTCCATGGGACTCCCTTCTCACAAAATGACGCCCTGCCGGAAAAGCCGACACGAGCGTCAAGATAAGGCTATGAGAAGCGCCCCCGAGGGACCTGACCTTGCTGGCGTCTCGCACCGGCTTAAAGAATCCATCCCACTGTACGACAAACGGCCAAGAAGAACAAGACGAGGGCGCACGGGCCTAGCCAAACTGCTCGCTATACGCCGCAAGAACCTCCGCTGTCGGGCCGTCCATGCGCTGGACGCCCTTCTCGATCCAAATGGCGCGCTGGCAGATGCGCTCGACCTGCTCCATGGAGTGCGAGACAAAGAGAACGGTCACGTTACCGGACTCGATGAAGTGCTTGATGCGCCTCTCACACTTCTCCTGGAAGAAGACGTCACCCACCGATAGGGTCTCGTCGACGATGAGCACGTCGGGCTCGGTCACCGTGGCAATGGCAAAGGCGATGCGCGCGACCATGCCGGATGAGTAGTTCTTGAGCGGCATGTCCATGAAGTCCTGGAGCTCGGCAAAGTCGATGATGTCCTGGAGATGCCCGTCAATGAACTCGCGGGAATAGCCGAGAAGCGACCCGTTGAGATAGATGTTCTCACGCGCCGTGAGCTCGGGGTCAAAGCCCGCGCCGAGCTCGATGAGCGGGGCGATGTTGCCACGGACCGTGATGGTGCCCTCGGAGGGCTCGAGCACACCGGCGATACACTTGAGCATCGTGGACTTGCCAGAACCGTTGGTGCCCACAAGACCCACGACCTCGCCGCGGCGCACCTTGAAGCTCACGTGGTCGAGGGCGCGAAACTCCTTGAAGAAGAGCTCGTGCCTCATGATCTTGATGAAGTACTCCTTGAGGTTGTTTAGCTGCTCGCTGGCGATGTTGAAGATCATCGAGACGTCATTGACCTCGATGGCGTACTCGGAGGTGGTGTCTGCCATGGGAACCGCCTAGATGTAGAGGATGAACTTGTGCTCGGTCTTGCGGAAGACGAGGTAGCCCGCGAGAAGGGCAACGAGCGCCCACGCGATCGAGAGAATGATGACCGTGGAGCCTGGGCTCGCCTGATACACGATGGCGCAGCGCATCATGTCGATGTAGTTGTACATGGGGTTGGCCTTCACCACGGCGATGACATACCACGGCGCGTTTGAGCCGGTAAGCAGCGAGAGGTCCCAGAAGATGGGCGTGAGGTAGGTCCACGCGGTGAGAAGGACGCTCCAGAGGTGGATCATGTCTCGAAAGAAGACGGCAAGTGCGCCAATGAGCAGGCTCACGCCCATGCAGAAGACCATGAGCAGGAGCAGCGCCGGAATCATCCAGATGATGTGCCAGGTTGGGGCAACGCGGAAGAACAGCATGACGATGACGACCGCGATGAGCGAGAACGCAAAGTTGAAGGCGGCCGAGAAGACCTTCTGCACAGGGAACACCCAGCGGTCAACCCTCACCTTCTTAAGCAGCGGCGCGGCGTCGATGATGGAGCGCAGCCCGGTGCTCGTTGCCTCGTTCATGAGGGAGAACGTGATGTTGCCCACGATGAGGTAGAGCGGGTAGTTCTCCACGTTGGAACCGCGCAGGAAGTACGAGAAGACAAAGCTCATGATAATCATCATGAGGAGCGGGTTGAGCACGCTCCAGACAACTCCGAGGATGGAGCGGCGGTAACGAAGCTTGAAGTCCTTCGTCACGAGCTGAAGAAGGATGAAGCGGTCCTTGGCAAGGTTGCCCGTCACGTGCGTGACCTTATTGTTTATCTCGGCTCTTTTGCTCAAGGAACCTCCTCGCGCGCGCCTCACACCAACGTTGCACATGCTAACACAGCGCTCGCGCGCTCATAGAAAAGGCAGAGGCCTGCGCGCAGCGCACCCGATACGGGCGCTATACATGAAAACGTCCGCTTTGGGGACCTCTCGCCATCGGCTGGTCGAAGAAAAAGAAAATTCCCCCTTGCGCGCGAGACGCACTTCTGTATACTTACTTCTTGCGCGAACACATTCCCCGGTGGCGCAGTGGTAGCGCAGCTGACTGTTAATCAGCGTGTCGTAGGTTCGAATCCTACCCGGGGAGCCAGGACTTTCGAGGTCGGAGACTTTGCTCTCCGACCTTTTTCGTATTCTTATCACCAAAGTTGAACAATAAGCGCAAAACGGCCCCACGCGAACGTTCGCGTGGGGCCGCGGAGGTGCGCAGAAAAGAAATGACTACCCGAGGACTTCCTCGTTGGCCTTGACGGCATACAGGTACGCGAAAATGCCCACGCAGGCAATCCCGAGCTCCGTCCAGGAGATCTGCCCGGTGGTAAGGCTCGTGAGGAACTCGATGAACGCAACGAGGATGAGCAGCATGTCGAGCTTCTTGAAGCCGCTAACGTGGCGCGGACTGTTTGCTGTGCGGGCACCCATGATGCCAACGATGAGACAGTAGACACCGACGATGAGCGCAACGATGCCGAGCACCTCGGAGGCTATGACGCCATCGGTCATGTCTCCGGCAACCTCAAAGCGCATACCAGCGGCAAGCGGAGAGGCAGCAACCATAAAGGCACCGGCAACAATGTGCAACAGCGCAAAAATCATAATTGCAAACGAGAAGATCTTGAGCTTCTTCTGGTTGTCAGACATCAGTCCTCCATGTAATCCTTCAAACGGCCGGAACGGCTGGGGTGACGGAGCTTTGCCAGGGTCTTGCTCTCGATCTGGCGAATGCGCTCGCGCGTGACACCAAACTCGCGCCCAACCTCCTCGAGCGTTCGCGGATGCCCGTCCTCAAGACCAAAGCGGAACTTGATGACCTTGCGCTCGCGGTCGGCGAGGCTGTCGAGCACCTGGTCAAGCTGCTCGCGCAGCATGGAGTCGGACGCGGCCTCGGGCGGCGCGACGGCGCTCGAGTCCTCGATGAAGTCACCGAGCTGAGAGTCCTCCTCCTCGCCGATGGGCGTCTCAAGGGAAACGGGCTCCTGGCTGATCTTCTGAATCTCGCGCACGCGGTCCGGGCTCATGCCCATCTCAGCGCCGATCTCCTCGGGAGTGGGGTCGCGGCCAAGGTCCTGCAGCAGCTGGCGCTGCACTCGGATGAGCTTGTTGATCGTCTCGACCATGTGAACCGGGATGCGAATCGTGCGCGCCTGGTCGGCGATGGCGCGCGTGATGGCCTGACGAATCCACCACGTGGCATAGGTGGAGAACTTGAAGCCCTTGGTGTAGTCGAACTTCTCGACGGCGCGGATGAGGCCGAGGTTGCCCTCCTGGATGAGGTCGAGGAAGAGCATGCCACGACCAACGTAGCGCTTGGCAATAGAGACCACAAGACGCAGGTTGGCGGAGATGAGCTGCTGCTTGGCGTCAAGGCCCACCTGCTCGATGCGCATGAGGCGGCGCTGCTCGGCGCGGGTGAGCTCGAGCGTGCCGTCCTCGGCGGCCTCGAGCTTCTCGGTGGCCTCGGTACCCGCCTCGATCTTCATGGCGAGGTTGACCTCCTCAGAGGCGGTGAGCAGGTCAACCTTGCCAATCTCCTTGAGGTACATGCGGACCGGGTCACCGGTGAGCATGGCCGTGGAGGTGTCTGCCCTGCGGGCACGGGCGCGAGAAGAGCGCTTGGGCTTGGAGACGCGGGCCTTGGGCACGGAGCGAAGAGCCTCCTTGACGGCCTTGGCCTCCGCCGCACTTTCGGACTGACCTTCCTCGTCCTCGTCGAAGTCATCGGTGACAACGTCGTCATCGTAGTCGTCATCGTCGGCAGAGTCCCCCTCGATGGCAAGCTCGGGGGCGGTCTCCTCGTTGGATGAGCTCACCTCGACGCCACGCGAGCGCAGGGCGTCATAGAGGTCAGAGAGCTCATCAGAGTCAACGTCAATGTCTCGGATGGCGAGCTGGATGTCATCCTCGGTAATGTTCGAGCCGGCACCAGAGAGCTCCTCGACAACCTTGGAGAGCTCTTCAGAGAGCTTGACGTCGGAATTCGTCTTCTTAGCAGCCACGTGGGTCCTTTCGACATACAAACTTTCAAGATTATACCCAATATCTACTCGTCAGTCACAGCCGAGAGCTTTCTCGTGAGCGCGTTCACACGACGCTGAAGCTCTGCCGCCTCGCCAAATAGACGCTCGGAATCGGCGTCAGAGGGCGCAGACGAACGAAGCGCCGCGCGAATCTGGCGAATGCGCCGCTTGCAGGAGCAGAGCTCGGCAGTATCAACGATGAGGTCGAGCTTCTCGGAGTCAGAGAGCTCGGGCTCGGCCATCACGCGCCCGCCCGAGAGGATGCGCGGGGCATCGGGGGCAACGGACGTCGCTGCCGCCACCACGTCTGCGGGCGAGGACCCCTCCGGCGTAGAGAGCATGGCCCAGGCCATCGCCTCATGGCGCCCATCGGCCCAAGAGAGCTCGGCGATACGGTCGGCATAGGGTCGCAGGGCGTCGGGACGCGATGCCAGCGCGCACAGGAGCTCGCGCTCGGCGGCTACCTGCATCCGATCGTCAGAGGAGAGCGCGGCCTGGGAGTACGGTTGCGGTGCAGCCGGCACGTGAGCGACGCCGCTCCCCTCGAGCGCCTCTGCAGGGACGTAGTCATAGGCGTCAACCGGGACCTCGTCATCTACGGGGCGAGATGGGCTCGGGTCGGCGCGACGGGAGTCCCTTCTCGGACGCTCCTCATCAGGCTCGCGCACCGGCGCCTCTCTGATCGCGCGCTTGGTCTCCCCCACGTCCATCCCCAAGATGTCTGCCAGACGCGTGGCGTACTCATCCAGAAGGACGGAGTGCTTGAGGGGCGCCAGCAGCGAGGCCATGTCCTCGAGCGCGCGAACGCGGCGGCCCGGCGCGGAGAGGTCATGCCCGGCAAGGCGCTTCTCGAAGACGAAGTCCATGAGGGGGCGGGCAGAGTCGAGAATGGGGCGCAGGGCATCGGCGCCATGCGCGGCGAGAAACTCCATCGGGTCCTGGTTGTTGGGCAGGACCACGCAGAGCAGGGCCGCCGAGGTCTTGTCGATGTAGCGCACGGCGCGCTCCGCGGCACGCTGACCTGCGGCATCGCCGTCGAACATGCAGATGATCTTTCCCACGCGCTGGCGCTCCATGAGCCGCACGTGATCGAGGCGAAACGCCGTGCCGAGCGCCGCCACGGTATTGGTGAAGCCCGCCTCGTGCATGGCGATGACGTCGGTGTAGCCCTCGCAGACGATTGCCACGCCGGTTGCCGCCATGGACTCCTTTGCCTTGTCGTAGGCAAAGAGGTGCTTGCCCTTGTTGAACGCGGGGGTGTCGCGTGTGTTCACGTACTTGGCAACGTTGTCTCGCTTCTGACCCAGGATGCGCCCACCAAACGCGATGGTGCGACCGAGCTCGTCGTGTATGGGAAACATCACGCGGTCAAAGAAGCGGTCCGAGAGACGCCCGGAGCGCTCCATGGCAAGGTCTGCGGAGACGAGCTCGGCAGAGGTGAAGCCCTTCAGGCGCAGCTGGGCAACGAGCTGACCGTGCCCCGGGGCAAAGCCGAGCCCCCAGCGCCTGCAGACGTCCGAGCCAAAGCCGCGACCGGAAAGGTAGCGGCGCGCGGCGTCGGGCCCCTCCCCGCGGCCGCGCATGAGCATCATATGGTAGTAGGACTCCGCCTCGCCCAGTGCCTCCATGAGACGGGTCTTCTTGGGACCGCGGCTGCCCCCTCGCTCCTCGGCAAGCTCGATCCCGGCGCGATCCGCAAGGTAGCGAATCGCGTCCGGGAACTCCAGGTTCTCGCGGCGCTGCACGTAGGAGAAGACGTCACCGCCCTCGCCGCAGCCAAAGCAGTGCCAAAGACCCGTCGAGGGGTTCACCTTGAACGAGGGGGTCTTCTCGCCATGAAAGGGACAGCAGCCCCAGAAGTCCTGCCCGCGCTGGCGCAGCTCGACCGTCTCGGAAACGAGCTGCACAAAGTCCGTCGCCTGGCGGACGCGCTCCTTGTCCTCCTCAGAGATCATCCGCACCTCCCGGAAAGCTCGACGCCCTTCTCACCCAGCGTCTTGCGTACCCAGTCAACGTTGGAGAGAACCACGCGCTCAAGTTCCTCCACAGAGCCAAATGCCCGCGGCTCACGAAGCCAGCGCACAAAGACCACGCGGACCACGCGATCGTAGAGGATACCCTCAAATCCCAGCAGCGTGGCCTCAAGGAACTGCTCCCCCTCCTCGCCCGGCGAGAAGGTCCGTGGCTTGCCCACGTTGATCGCCGCGGGATAGGCGACCTCGCCCACGTGATCCGTGCCAAGGCCGTGGCCCACAACGACAAAACCCGCGTAGACGCCCTCGGCGGGGAGGCAGGCTCCATCGGCAACGCGCACGTTTGCCGTGGGGAAGCCAAAGCCCGTACCCTCGCCGCGCCCACGCTCGACCTCGCCCTCGACAAAGTGGCAGCGGCCAAGAAGGGCGGACGCCTCCTCGACGCTCCCCCGCTCGACGAGGCCGCGGATGCGCGTGGCGGTGATGGGCTCCCCGCCCGCGCGAGAGAGCTCGACGCCAATGACGTCAAAGCCGTCCGACCTGCCAAGCTCGCGCAGGGCGGAGACAGTGCCCTTGCCACGCGCGCCAAGGCGAAAGTCCTCGCCCACCACAATGGCGCGCACGTCAAGAAGGCAGCCCAGCGCCTCGCGGACAAAGCGCTCGTAGGGCACGGATGCCAGCTCGTGCGTGAACGAGAAGACGAGGAGCGCATCGATGCCCGAGTCGATGAGCGCGTACTCGCGGTCATCCGCGGACAGCAGGTCCTTGGGAGCGTCCTTTGGGGAGAGGACGCGCGCGGGATCAGGCGAGAAGGTCACGACGGCAAGGCGACAGCCACGGCGCCTGGCCTCGGCATGGGCCCTGGAGAGAAGGGCACGATGCCCGCAGTGCAGGCCGTCAAAGGCGCCGATGGCGCAGACAAAGCGGCGGTCCTCGCCGAGCGCGCACTTCTCGGAAAGAAGCGGGTCCGTGACCTGATTGCCCATCTCGTCAACAGCAAACAAGAAGGGAATCGTCTTATTGGGAAGGTCCAGCACCAAGCGGGCACTCCCATCGAGCACGCGCACACCTGAGCCCCCGCGATAGGCGCGCCCGGCAGGCACGGCGGCCCGCACGAGCAAACGAGCGCCATGGGCATCGAGCGGGGCCTCGGGGCCAATCTCTCCCAGGTTGAGCGGCGCACGCACCCCCTCAATGGCCTGAGGGAAGTTGCTCTCGCACACGAGGAAGCGCCCCTCGCGACGCCAGATTCCGGCAAGGCCACCGCTCAGGGTGAGCGCAACGCGCTCGCCGGGGCTGGGAACGCGAGACACGCAGTCGTCTCTAACCTGTCCAAGTGAGATCTTGCGGCCGTTCATGACGTCAACGATCTCGTCGAGTCCGAGGGCACGCTCGGGAAGGCCCAGCACGCCGACGGGGTCGAGGCAGCGCTCATGGACAAGCTCGGCACCGCGAGCGTCAAGCTCCTCGAGCGTCACGCAATCAGCGAGCGTCACCGGACCGGAGAAGGTGCGCCTGAGCGTCGAGACATGCGCAAAGCAACCAAGCCTACGACCAAGATCGCGAGCGAGGCTGCGCACGTAGGTGCCCTTGGATACGTCGAGCGAGAGCTCCCAGCTCGCGTCCTCGGCGTTGACGCCAAGGACGCGAGCATCATAGACGCGGACGCGGCGAGCGGCGAGCTCGAGTACCTCTCCCGACCGAGCGGCATCGTAGGCGCGGCGACCGTTGACGGAGACCGCTGAGAATGCTGGGGGCACCTGATCCTGCTCGCCCTCGAGCAGGGACGCCTCCGCCTTTGCGCTCCCGAGGTCGAGCAGCTCCTCAGGCACCTCGGCGGTGCGTGTGACCTCGCCCTCTGCGTCATCCGTGGTAGTCTCGGAGCCGAGCTGGAAGGTGGCGCGGTAGCCCTTGCGGTCAAGCGTGAGCAGGCCCAGGAGCTTGGTCGCCTGGCCAATGCCCACGACGAGCACGCCGGTGGCGGCCGGGTCGAGCGTGCCGGCATGGCCCACGCGCCTCTCCCCCACCGCGCGACGCACGCGGGAGACCACGTCGTGGCTGGTCATGCCGGCAGGCTTGTCTATGGCGAGAAGCGCCGAGAAGGCGCTCGGACGGCGGCTCAACGAGCCTCACCCTCCCGCGCGTAGAGCGCGCGGAGCTTGGGAAGCACCACGGAGAGTGCCTGGTCGATGTCGCCCTCCACGGTGAAGCCGGCCGCGGCGGGATGCCCGCCGCCGCCCATCTCGCGCGCGACGACGGAGATGTCGCGGTCGGACTTGGCGCGCAGGTTGCCGCGCACCTTTCCGCCCGAAACCTCCTTGAGGAAGAGCGCGATCTCGGAGCCGTCAACGCGACGCACGAGGTCAACGAGGCCGTCGCACTCCGCAACGGGAACCCCCGTTGCGGCAAAGTCTGCCGACGTGGCGTAGCTGTAGGCAATCTTGCCCCGCTCGAACGTGGTGATGCGGCCCATGACCGTCGCCGAGAGGTGCAGGTAGCCCAGGCGGTCGCTCTGGTAGACGTGAAGCGCCACCTCTGAGGGAGAGGCACCGGCGTCGACGAGGGCGCTCGCCACGCGGAAGGCCTCCCCGTTGGCGTTTTGGTACTGAAAGCGCCCGGTATCCGTCATGAGCGCGCAGAGGAGGTTCTGTGCCATGGTCTGAGTGAGGCCACCGGAAACGTGCAGGGCATACTCGGAGACAATGACGCCGGCCGCAGCGGCGTCGGGGCGGACGACGCCGGCATTCCAGAAGCGCTCGTTTGAGGGATGATGGTCAATGACGGCAGAGCGCGCGGAGCGCTCGAGAACCGCCTGAGCGTCGGCGAGACGTCCCGGGGACGAGAGGTCAACGCAGAAGAAGAGGTCGGGGCTGCCCGCGTATTCGCAGGCGCGAACAAGGCGGTCCGCCCCGGGAAGAAACTGATAGATGCGCGGAACGTCCTCGTCGTCGGCAAGAAGCCCAACGACCTCCTTGTCCGGCCAAAGGGACTCGATGAGCTCGATGAGTGCGAGCTCCGAGCCAAGCGCGTCACCGTCAGGAGAGGTGTGGGCGCAAACGGCCACGCTGCCCGCACCCTCAAGAAGATGGGTAATCTCGTCAAAGCTCGCGCTCTGACAATCGTGGTCAACGCCACACAGCACGTCAGTCTCCCCTACTTCTCGTCAGAAACGAATTCTTCTTGCTCGGGCTCGACGGGATAGCCGAACTCGTCCTTCTCGACCGCAAGCGTGGGCGGCACATCCTCGAGGGCGCGGCTGATGCGCTCGGCCTCATCGGTGGTGGTGTCGATGCGGAAGTCAAGCTCCGGCGTGACGCGCCAGCCGAGCGCACGACCAAGAAGCGAGCGGATGCGACCCTTGGCGCGGGCGAGCGCCGCGGTGACCTCGTCGTAGCGGTCGGCATCGCAGCTCACGTAGGCGCGAAGGTAGGACTTGTCCACGGAGACCTCCACGCCGGTGATGGTCACGAGCGCGAGGTCGGGGTCAGAGACCTCAAAGAGCAGGATGTTGGCAAGCTTGACGCGCGCCTGCTCATTTGTTCTTCTCGAGTGCTGATTCTGCTTCATGATGTGCTCCAGGGCGGGCGGGGCCCAAGAGGCCCCGCCCAAGGTGTCTACTCGGTGCGTGCGACCTGCTCGATGCGATAGCCCTCGATCTGATCGCCGGGCTTGACGT
>DXAB01000062.1 GCA_019117265.1 Candidatus Olsenella pullicola | reverse complement strand
TTCTCGTGCCCCTCGTTCTTGGCGATCATCTGCTCGTAGACGTGGTTCTCCTCCCACATGGCCAGGCGCTTGGGCTCGTTCTGGGCCAGGCTGGCGCGCATGGGAAAGCCCGTGCTCGGCAGGTTGGTCGTCTTCTTGTACTCGTTTTTCGCCACGCTCGTTCCTCTCTTCCCGTCCACCGGAACGCAAGAAGCGCCCCGTCCCACGTGCTGGGACGAAGCGCTTCCTCGGCACTTCGCTTGTGAACCACCCAGCGAGCGGAATTCCGCCGTACTCGGCTGGCCTGTGTCGGCGGCCACTCCGGCGACGCCTACTTGCTCGCGCTTTCGGGCCGCGGCTCTGGGGTGATCTTCGCCGGGACACGGCCGCGGGCTCACACCGTCCCCGCTCTCTCTGGGCCGCGCGACCCCGGGTACTCTCCCCGTCATCGCCTTCGCTCCGTATGGTAGCACGATTTTGAAGGTGTCGGACATCCCGCAAACGCTTCACAACGTCTCACCCACAGGGCGCGCCAATCAAATGGTTTCGATTCGATAATTCTATGTCTGCGTCACAACAGAAACCGATTTAAAAGGCGTATCATGTTACAAACGCCAGCGAGAAGGGACCCGCGCATGCCCAGTCGCAAGTACCTTGAGCTTCTCTCCGAGAAGTTCCCCTCCGCGCGCTCGGTCTACACGGAGATCATCAACCTTGAGGCCATCCTCAACCTCCCCAAGGGGACGGAGCACTTTGTCTCAGACGTGCACGGGGAGTACGACGCCTTCAAGCACATCCTCAACAACTGCTCCGGCGTCATCCGCGAGCGCGTTGCGGACACCTTCCGCTTTGAGCTCACTCACAACGAGCAGGCCGACCTCTGCACCCTCATCTACTACCCGCACCGCAAGCTCCGCCGCCTGCGCTCCAGCGGCACGGCCACTCCGGAGTGGTACGCCATAACCCTCATGCGCCTCGTGCGCCTGGCGCGCTACCTCTCTGACTCTTACACGCGCTCCAAGGTGCGAAAGGCCATGCCCGTCGAGTATGCCTACATCATCGACGAGCTCCTCCATGCAGCGCCCGGTGAGGGCGAGCAGCGCCGCAGCTACCACCAGCGCATCATCGACACCATCGTGGACACCGGCTCGGCTGACGACTTCATCGTGAGCCTGGCAACGCTTATCAAGCGCCTCGCCGTGGACCACCTCCACCTCGTGGGAGACGTCTTCGACCGCGGCTCGCATGCCGACAAGATCCTCGACCGCCTCATGGAGTACCACTCCGTAGACCTGCAGTGGGGCAACCATGACATTGTGTGGATGGGCGCCGCCGCGGGATCTGCCACCTGCCTGGCGGCCGTTATCCGCAACAACATCCGCTACGACTCGCTCAAGATTCTCGAGGGCGCCTACGGCATCTCCCTGCGCGAGCTCGCCCTCTTTGCAGAGGCGACCTATCGTGCGGAAGACGGCATGAGCCCGCTCGAGAAGGCCATCTCCGTCATTCTCTTCAAGCTCGAGGGTCAGACCATCCTTCGTCACCCCAACTGGCACATGGGGGACCGTCTGATGCTCGAGCACGTAGATCCCGCCCGGGGCGTTGCGCACGTGGGCGAGAGGGACTACGAGCTCACCACGAGCGACTTCCCCACGCTCGATCCGGCTGACCCCTACGCACTCTCAGACGACGAGCTCCGCGTGATGGACAACCTCCTCGAAGCCGTGCGCACCTCGTACAAGCTGCAGAAGCACGTGAACTTCCTCTACGAGCACGGGAGCGCCTACCTCGTCCACAACAACGACGTGCTGTTCCACGCCTGCGTGCCCATGAACGAGGACGGCACGTTCCACCCCGTGAACCACCAGGGCCAGCTGCTCTCCGGCAAGGCCTACTACGACTACGCGGACAAGCTCGCGCGCCGCGCCTGGCACGAGCACGACGAGGTCTCGCTCGATTGGATGTGGTACCTCTGGTGCGGACGCTACTCCCCGCTCTCGGGCCGCGTGGTCAAGACCTTCGAGCGCACCTACTTCAAGGACCGCAGCACGTGGGAGGAACCTCGAGACCCCTACTACGCGCTCACGGATGACGAGCGCGTCTGCCGCCGAATCCTCGAGGAGTTTGGCGTAGACCCCAGCTGCGGCCACATCATCAACGGCCACACGCCCGTCCATGCCTCGGAGGGAGAAAAGGCCGTGCGCGCAGGGGGAAGGCTCATCGTCATCGACGGCGGCTTCTGTCAGGCCTACCACAAGACCACCGGCATCGCCGGCTACACCCTCATCGCCGACCCACGCGGCATGCGCATCAAGGCTCATCGCCCCTTCGGCTCAATTGCGGACGTCCTCGACCTCAACGCCGACATCATGAGCGACGACGACCGCTTCGAGGTAAGGCCGCACCCTCTCACGATCAACGACACGGACACCGGCGCCGACATCCGCGAGCAGATCGCCGACCTCCGGGCGCTTCTCAACGCCTACCGCTCTGGCGAGCTCCCCGAGCGCTCGTAAATTGTGACAATGGTGACAGGGTAGATTGTCACCATGG
>DXAB01000061.1 GCA_019117265.1 Candidatus Olsenella pullicola | reverse complement strand
GATGACGTTCTTCTACAAGTACATGCGCCCCCTCATCGACGCCGGCTACGTCTACATCGCCACCCCGCCGATCTTCGGCGTCAAGGTGCGCAACAAGATCCACTACGTCTACCCCGACGGCAAGACCCCCGAGGACGAGCTGCTCCGCCAGACCATCCGCAGCCTCGGGCTCAATCCCGACGAGGAGGACGACACGGACAAGTCCCAGGCGTCCATCAAGGGGTCCGGCCGCAAGCGCAAGGGGTACTCAGTCCAGCGCTACAAGGGCCTCGGCGAGATGGACCCCAAGCAGCTCGCCTCCACCACGATGGACCCCAAGACGCGCATCCTGCAGCGCGTGACCATCGAGGACGCCATGACGGCTGACCGCGCGGTCCGCGAGCTCATGGGCAACCAGGTCGAGTACCGCCGCGACTACATCGAGAAGCACGCGCACGACGCCCGCTTCCTCGACGCGTAACCACCCTGCCGGGGTGATGAGAGGTGACGCTCGCCTTTCATCACCAGAACAAGACGAGAGGTGACGGTCACCTCTCGTCACCAGAGAAAGGCCATACGTGGCAGACGAGAACAACAACAGCACCGAGGGCCTGCCCGAGGACCTCAAGCGGCTGCTCGACCGCGCCGAGGGCGAGGACGTCTACGTTGAGGACGACGCCGACTCCGACGAGGAGATCGAGGAGGACGAGGAGCTCGAGGAGAGCTTTGGCGCCAACGTGCGCGGCGAGGACGCTGGCGAGACGGACATCAACGGCGGCGCGCTGCAGATCAGCGAGTTTGGCGCCGAGATGCAGCAGAGCTTCATCGAGTACTCCATGTCCGTCATCACCGCCCGCGCCCTTCCGGACGTGCGCGACGGACTCAAGCCGGTCCACCGCCGCATCCTCTACGCGATGAACGAGTCCGGCATCTTCCCCAACCGCCCACACAAGAAGAGTGCGTGGACGGTCGGCGAGGTCATCGGCAAGTACCACCCGCACGGAGACGCCGCCGTCTACGACACGATGGTTCGTCTCGCGCAGTGGTTCTCCATGCGCACGCCGCTGATCGACGGTCACGGCAACTTCGGCAACATCGACGGAGACGGCGCCGCGGCCATGCGCTACACGGAGAGCCGCCTGGCAAAGCCCGCGATGGAGCTCCTGCGTGACCTCCAGAAGGACACCGTTGACTGGCAGCCCAACTACGACGAGTCCCTTGCCGAGCCCCGGGTCCTGCCCGCCCGCTTCCCCAACCTGCTGGTGAACGGCTCGTCGGGCATTGCCGTTGGCATGGCCACCAACATCCCTCCTCACAACCTTGCCGAGACCATCGAGGCAACCTGCGCCTTCATCGACAACCCTGACATCACGGTCGACGAGCTCATGCAGGTCATGCCTGGCCCGGACTTCCCCACCGGAGCCCTCATCATGGGCACCGACGGCATCCGTCAGGCCTACGAGACCGGCCGCGGCTCCATCACCATCCGCGCCAAGGCGCACGTGGAGTCCACCAAGACCGGTCGCAGCCGCCTGGTCTTCACCGAGATCCCGTATCAGGTGAACAAGGGCACGCTGCAGGAGAAGATCGCCCAGCTCGTCAACGAGAAGCGCATCGAGGGCATCTCCGACATGCGCGACGAGTCCACGCAGAAGGGCATCCGCCTCGTCATCGAGCTCAAGAAGGGCATGGTGCCCGAGGTCGTTCTCAACAACCTCTACAAGTTCACCTCGCTGCAGACCACCTTTGGCGTGAACAACCTTGCGTTGGTGGACGGCGTGCCCAAGTGCCTCTCGCTGCGCGAGATTCTGCGCCACTACGTTGACCACCAGGTTGACGTGGTCACTCGCCGCACGCGCTACGACCTCAAGAAGGCCCAGGCCCGCGCGCACATCCTCGAGGGCTATCTCCTGGCACTCGACCACATCGACGAGGTCATCCACATCATCCGCTCCTCGCAGACCGACACCGAGGCCTCCCAGCGACTCATCGAGCGCTTTGGCTTCTCACCCGAGCAGACCCAGGCCATCCTCGAGATGCGCCTGCGCCGCCTCACCGGCCTCGAGCGCGACAAGATCGAGGAGGAGCTGGACGGCCTGCGCCGCGCCATCGCCTACTACGAGGACCTTCTCGCCCACGAGGAGAAGATCCTCGGCGTGATCAAGGACGAGATGCGCGAGATCTCCCGCAAGTTTGGCGACAAGCGCCGCACCGAGATCTCCGGTGCCGCGCGCGACCTCGACGTCGAGGACCTTATCGCCGACGAGGACATGGTCGTCACGATCACCCACACCGGCTATATCAAGCGCATCCCGGTTGCCACCTACCGCTCCCAGAAGCGCGGCGGCAAGGGCGTCCAGGGCCTCAGTCTCAAGGACAACGACTTCGTCGAGGACCTCTTTGTGGCGAGCACCCATGACTACGTGCTCTTCTTCACCAACCTCGGCAAGGTCTACCGCCTGAAGGTCCACGAGCTGCCCATTGGCAGCCGCCAGGCGCGCGGCTCGGCCATCGTGAACGTGCTCGCGCTTGCCGAGGGCGAGCGCGCCACGGCCGTCATCACCACGCGCGAGTTCCCCGCGGACGAGTACCTGATGTTTGCGACGTCCTCCGGCATGGTCAAGAAGACCGCCATGAGCGAGTACGACCGCACGCGCCGCGACGGCATCATCGCCATCAACCTGCGCGCGGGAGACGAGCTTGTGAACGTGCGCCGCGTGCGCCCGGGCGAGAAGGTCATTCTCGTCTCCACGGACGGCAAGGCGATTCTCTTTGACGAGTCCGAGGTTCGCGCGATGGGCCGCAACACCTCCGGCGTGCGCGGCATCACGCTCAAGGGCGCCGCGCGCATGCTGGGCATGGAGATCACCAACGGCAACGGTGACCTGTTCGTCATCACCGAGAACGGCTACGGCAAGCGCACGCCCGTCTCCGAGTACCCGGAGCACAAGCGCGGCGGCCAGGGCGTCTATACCATCGCGATGACGGCCAAGAAGGGCAACCTCGTGGCGTGCCGCGTGGTTGGCCCGCAGCACGAGCTCATGGTCGTCTCGAGCGAGGGCGTGGTCATCCGCGTGAAGTCGAGCGACGTGAGCAGGCTCGGCCGCTCCACGCAGGGCGTCAAGGTCATGAACATGGTCGAGGGCGACCACGTGAGCGCGGTGGCGCGCATGGTGGCGCGCAAGAAGAAGGCCCCCAAGCACGACGAGGCGCAGGGGATGCTCGACCTTGCGGCGGCCGGCGCCAAGGACGCCGACGAGCCCGACTCCGTTGACATTGGCGGGGACGAGGAGCTCTCCGACGACCTCATCGACGACGAGGAGTAACGCGTAACCAAGCGGCCCGCAGGCATTCCCTGCGGGCCGCTTCTGTTAAAAGGGGACGTGTTTTTCTTCTCAGAGTTTTTGGGACAGGTTATGCGCGCGGGCTCATGGCACTAGCGTCAGGGCCCAGTGTCATGGTGCTACTCGGTGTCCTTCTCGCCGGGGGCGACGTTGAAGTCCTCGGGAGAGAGGTTCTCGACAAACGCGTGGAACTCCTCGAGCTCATGGGCCTGCTCGTCGCGCTCGACGCCCTTGAAGTCGGGAAGTGCGGCCGTTGAGAGCACAGTCTCGTCGGCGTAGATGGGCGCGCCCTCACGTACGGCGAGCGCGATGGCGTCCGACGGACGCGCGTCAACGTAGGTGCGCTCGCCCATGAGGGTCACAAGCTCAACCTGGGCAAAGAATGTGGTTCCCTGGACGGACATGATGCGGACGCTCGCGCACGACCCGCCGAGCGCCTTGATGGTGGAGGCGAGAAGATCGTGCGTCATGGGACGTGCGCCATGTCGAGCGTTCACGCCCATGGTGATGGCCGTGGCCTCGACGAGCCCAACGCGGATGGGCAGCTGGAGGGAGGGCTTTCCGTCAAGCTCGTCCTGCGTGCGAAGCACGATCAGGGACGCAACAGGCCCACCGCCCACAACAACGCTCTCTATGTCCATCTTTCTAAAGGGCACGCTTCCTACCTCCTTTCTCTGAACGCTTATCCTACCCAATTGTGTGCCTCGAACAACCTCCTTCACAGCATTTGGAGAGAATTGGAAAAAGTTGTTGACGCGCGTGACTTTGCTGTGTAAAGTATCTCCTTGCGTTGGGCCTGTAGCTCAGTTGGTCAGAGCGTCCGGCTGATAACCGGGAGGTCACAAGTTCGAACCTTGTCAGGCCCACCACTTCTTGGCAATAGTCGCCCCAGCGT
>DXAB01000060.1 GCA_019117265.1 Candidatus Olsenella pullicola | reverse complement strand
ACGTGAGCACGCCGGCGAGCACGCGCTCGGGGGCGCACATCTCCGGGGACGCAGCGATGACGGACGCGCCCGGCACCACCAGGCCTGCGATCACGTCGAGCACCGCCGCAGCGGCGAGAAGCCCCAGCGTGACCACGACCACCGCCACAAAGCGCGAGACCACGTAACCCGCACGGCCCTTCTCGGCACCGCACGCCGCGCGCAGTGCTCCGCCCCGCTGGTCAAAGGCCGCCACACCCGCGGCGGCAAAGAGCACGATCACGATGAGCGCCTTGTCGCGGAAGAGCGAGTCCTGCAGGCCGTAGGTCACGCCCCGCGTCACGCCCCAGGCGATATGGGTCCGGTCAAGCGCCACAAGGGCGAGCGCCACCCACGTACGATAGTTGCGCCCGAGCAGGTAGAACGCGGCGCGGAGCTGGTTGGCCATGGCAACCTCCTAGAGACTGCGCCGCGCCGTGCGCGCGTGGAAGAGCGCGGCGGCAAGGGCAAGGTAGACGAGAGGCTGCGCGAGAAAGCGCACGGGGTCGCCTGCGGCAAAGCTCTGGATGAGGCCCTGGAGCGAGCAGGAGGAGAGAATCTCAAACCAGTCGCTCGTAACGACCGGGAATAGGAAGTGCCACGCAATGGTCCCGATCATCTGGGCAAGGCTATAGAGCGCCCCCTGCGTGACGAGCAGCGCAACGAGGAAGGTCGCGCCCATGCCGTGCGCCACCGCGGTGAGCGCCACGCAGATGACCGCGTACGCCCAGCCCACAAGAAAGCGCACGAGGGCGAGAAGGGCGAGCGTCTCGGCAGGCGTTCCGTCAACGCTCACGCCCGGCAGCGCGAGCGCGACGAGGCTCAGCGCGGCCGACCAGAGCGTGAGCGCCGCGGCAAGCATGCCCGCGAGCAGGACCCGGGACGCCACGTAGCCCGTGCGGCCGCCCTCGGAGCACACGCTCGCGCGCAGGCCGCCCGAATCGCGGTCGTGCGCGACCAGCCCGAGCGTCGCAAACGACGTCCCGAAGATGGGCCCCACGCTCAGAAGGCCGGAGAACGCAAGCTCGTAGGTGGTCCAAGCGGTGCCGTCCGAGAGAAAGAGCACCGCCACCATCCATGCCATCAGAAGCGCCGGCAGCACAAAGGCGCCCTTCACGTAGGCGCTGCGCGAGGCGAGAAAGAGCGCGGCGCGGAGCTGGTTTCTCAGGTTGGTCATTGCGCTCACCTGCCCTTCTTTGCCGTGCGGTGCGCCGCGGTGCCCGCCTTTCCGTCGATGATGCGCACGAGCTCCGCCTCCACGTCCGGCGCGCTGACGGCGAGCTCCGTCACGGCGATGCCCGCGGCCAGGAGCACCTGCGCCAGCACCGTGCGGTCCGGCTCGCCTCCGCCCGGCGCCGTCACGCGCAGGGCGCCGTCCGGCAGCACGCGCACCGTGAGGCCCGGCAGCTCCTCGGCGAGCACGGCCACCGCGCGCTCCGGCGCGTCGACGCGCAGCGTGAGGTAGGTGGCGCAGGCGTCGGCGAGCTCCTCGGAGGTGAGCTGGCGCACGAGGGCACCGTCGCGCATGATGCCGTAGTGCGTGCACATGCGCTCGAGGTCCGCGAGGACGTGCGAGCTCATCACGATGGTGACGCCGCGCCCGCGGTTGAGGCGGACGAGCAGGTCGCGCAGGAGAGAGACGCCCGTGGGGTCGATGCCGCTCAGGGGCTCGTCAAGAAGCAGCAGCTCAGGGTTGCCAATGAGCGCGAGGGCAACACCGAGCCGCTGGCGCTGGCCGGTGGAGAGGTCGTCCACGTAGGTGCCGCGCGGCCAGAGTACGCGGCGGCGGCCGTCGCCGGCGGTGCGCGCGTCAAGGCCGACGAGCTCAAGTGCTTCTCGGCATGCCTTCTTTGGGTCGGGCAGGCCGAGCACCAGGGCGCGGTTCATGAGGTTCTCAAAGGCGTCGAGCTTGCCGTAGACCGCGGGCGCCTCCACGAGCGCGCCGATGCGCGGGTCGGACTCGCCGGAGCGCAGCTGACGGCCGAGCACGCTCACGGTGCCCGCGTCCTGCCGCATGAAGCCCGCGGCGAGCTTGAGCAGGGTGGACTTGCCCGCGCCGTTCTTGCCCACGATGCCAAAGACGGAGCCGGCGGGCACGGCGAGGCTCACGTCGCGCACCGCGTGCACGGTGCCATGCGAGAAGGACTTGGAGAGGCTGCTCGTTTCCAGCGCGTATGTGGCCATGGTTCCTCCCATCCTCGGGTTATCCAAAGATTACCCGGGAGGCGTTGGGAAACCCTCCAGAGACCTACAAGACTTCGACAAGAAGTGATTCAAAAGGGGTCTGTCCCCTTTTGAATCATTGGAGCTTGAAGCCGATGCCCCAGACGGTTTGGATGTAGGCGTCCGTGCCGGAGGGTCGCAGTTTCACACGTAGGTTGCTTATGTGCGTGGAGATGGTGCGCTCCTCCGTGAGCGCCTCCTCATTGCGCACGAGCTCGAAGAGGGCCTGCTTGGTGAAGACGCGGCTTGGCTCGCGCATGAGGGCGGCGAGGATGTCAAACTCGGTGCGCGTGAGGCGCAGCAGCTCGCCGTCCACGGCAAACGTGTGCGCGGCGGGATCGAGCTCCCAGCGGCAAAAGCGCAGCACCTCCGGCGCGGGCCCAACCTCCGCACCCGCGCGGCCACGCAGCTGTACCTCAACGCGTGCGAGCAGCTCATCCAGGTCGAACGGCTTGACGAGGTAGTCGCTTGCGCCCAGACGCAGGAGGGCAACGCGATCCGTCACGGCAGAGCGCGCAGACGTCACGATCACGGGCGCGGCAACGCCTGCCGCGCGAAGGCGCCCGATGAGCTCCTCGCCCGGGACGCCGGGCAGCATGAGGTCAAGGATCACAAGGTCAAAGGGCTGGTTCTTCTTACCCGAACGCTCGGCGAGCAAAAGGGCCTCCGTGCCGGAGAAGGCCGGCACGCACGCGTAGCCCTCGTCTCCCAGGAAAGTGCAGACCACCTCGGAGAGCGCGGCGTCATCCTCCACCACAAGGACGCAGGGGCTGTTTGCGGGCGTTTTCATGCCTCAAGTATAGGGGCTACTTTGCCCGATACCTCACAACCCTCTCTTTTTGCTCCGTTAAGGGGCCAAAATGCGGGGTTGTGAGGTATCGGGCAAAGTAGTCACGCCTCAAACGGCCACGCGCCGGCCGCAAGCGCCTCAATCGCGGCGGCCACGGCGTCGTCCTCGCAGGCGCCAACGTGCCAGCGGGCCGTGGCGACCGCCTCGGGCGTGGCCCCCGCCACGGCAACGGAGTTGGGCACCGCCGTGAGCATGGGCAGGTCGTTGTCCGCGTCGCCAAAGACCACGACCTCATCCAAACCAACGCCCAGGCGCTCCGCGAGCCACCTCACGGCCGCGCCCTTATTCCAGCCGCGCGGCTGCACGTTGGAGTAGGTGGGCAGCGCGCGGTCCACGTCGAGCTCCGTGACCTCGGCGTTCAGGCGCGCCACGAGCCGCGCCGCGTCGTCGGCGCACGTTCCCACAAAGACGTTGGCCTTGACCACGTCAAAGTCCGGCAGCCCCTCCGTGACCACGCACTTCTCGGCGTACGAGGGAAAGGCGACGGCGAGGTCCGCCACCGAGCCCGCCACAAGCAGCGGCGTGAGCTCGTCAAAGACGAGAAGCCCGGCGCGCGGCGTCTCCGCCACGATCTGCCGGACGCGCTCGAGCGCCGCGGGCGGCAGCGTCTGCTCCATGACCTTCTTTCCCTGCACGTATACCTGCATGCCGTTGGTGGCGAGCGCCGTGGCGCAGCAGGCGGCGTCTCCCCCAAAGAAGTCCGGGATCCACGCGTAGCCGCGCCCGCTCGCCGGCCCCACAAAGATGCCGGCGCCGAGCGCGGCGTGAAAGGCCGCCACCGTGCGCGGCGAGACCGCACGCTGCCCGCGCGGCAGGATAGTGCCGTCGATGTCGGTGAGGATGAGCTTGATGGCCACGAGTCTCCCCCTTCGTCCCTTCGAGAGCCGAGGTCCCTAGTGTATGACGCGACAGCCCAGCTCAGCTGCGTCCTCGGCAACCGCGCCCGAGGGGTCGCCGTCCATGATCACGGCGTCCACGCTCTTGAGCGTCCCAAACCAAAGCAGGCCGGGCGCGCCCACCTTGCTCTGGTCCATGAGTACGTACGTGTGCGTGGCACAGCCCAGAAACGCGCGCTTGAGCTCGGCCATGTCCTGATTGTTGGTCATGAGGCCGCGGCCGGGCACGTAGGACGTGGGCGTGACGAAGGCCTTGTCCGGGTGGAGCATCTCAAGCGTGCGCATGGCGAGCGGGCCCGCCGTGTAGCGGTGCCCCTTGCGCAGGCTGCCGCCCAGCATGATGACGTCGAGCGAGGGCGCGGAGCGGTCCACGTAGTCGGCGATGGTGAAGTCGTCCGTCACGATAGTCACGCCCGAGCGGCCGGAGATGGCGCGCACGAGCTCGAGCGCCGTGGTGCCGGAGTCCACGAGCACGGAGTCGCCGTCCTCCACGAAGGGCGCCGCCAGCCGTGCGATGGTGCGCTTTGCCTCAACGTTCACGTTGACGCGGCGGTCCTGGACGGAGACCGTGAGCGTCTTGGAAAGCGAGACGGCGCCTCCGTGGGTACGGCGGAGCTTGCCGTCGCGCGCAAGGGCGTCAAGGTCGGCGCGCGCCGTCACGCGGGACACGCCAAATGCCTCGGCAAGCTGCGTGACCTGCACGGACGTGGCGCGGTCGAGCATCGCGAGGATGGCGGCGCGGCGCTCCTCGGAGGACATGCCCGGCATGGGGACTCCGTTCTTCTCGGCGTTCTTTTCGGTGTTCTTCTCGGCGTTTGTGAACGAAATGTGTTTCCTTTACTTTCCTTATAGGCAATCTATCACATTGCTTTTGCTTTTGTTTTAGCAAGGTCGTCGGCGTGCGGCGCGCGTTTGCCGGCGAGAAGAACCGTGCACCTGCCTTTGCTTTCCTTCTCCCGCGCCGCTAGCCGGAGCGCTCCCCCACAGCCTCGCGCGCGATACGTACAATGGCAGCATCAGCAGTTGGAGCCGGGCGCGGCCCGGCGCGAGGAAGGGAGTTTTCGATGCTCGTCACCACCAAGGAGATGCTGCTCGACGCCCAGGCCGGCCACTACGCCGTCGGCGCGTTCAACGTCGAGAGCCTCGAGTTTGTCATGGCCGTCGTGAAGGCCGCCGAGGAGCTGCGCTCCCCCGTCATCATGCAGACCACGCCCGGCACCGTGAAGTACGCCAACCTCGACTACTTTGCCGCCATGTGCCGCGTTGCCGCCGAGCAGGCCAGCGTCCCCGTGGCCATCCACCTCGACCACGGCGACGGCTTTGACCGCGCCGTCCAGGCCATGAAGGCCGGCTACACCTCCGTCATGATCGACGGCAGCCACGACACCTTCGAGGACAACATCGCCCTCACCGCCTCCGTGACCAAGGTTGCCAAGCCGCTCGGCATCCCCGTTGAGGCCGAGCTCGGCAAGGTCGGCGGCAAGGAGGACGACGGCCCGGCCGTCGAGGGCGAGAACCCCTACACCGACCCGGACGAGGCGCGCGAGTTCGTCGAGCGCACCGGCTGCACCTCGCTCGCCATCGG
>DXAB01000059.1 GCA_019117265.1 Candidatus Olsenella pullicola | reverse complement strand
ATAAAAATATGTAAGAAATTACTCTCCGTGAATGGAAAAAATCCTTGTCATATAGTTTTAAAAACTATATAATAGATTTACTGAGGTGAAGTTATGACAATTGATACAAAGGACATGCTGAACAGCATTCTGTCCAGCATTGCGCGGATCGACTATGTAAAACCGGAAGACATCCCCAATATTGATCTCTACATGGATCAGGTCACCACCTTCATGGAGGAGCAGCTCAGTTCCACCAAGCGCCATGAAGAGGATAAGATCCTGACCAAGACCATGACGGTGCGTGCGACCTGCTCGATGCGATAGCCCTCGATCTGATCGCCGGGCTTGACGTCCTGGAAGTTCTCCAGGCCAATACCGCACTCAAAGCCAGCCTTGACGCTCTTGACGTCGTCCTTGTAGCGGCGCAGCGAGGCGATCTTGCCGTCGTAGACGACGATGCCGTCACGCACGAGACGGACCTGATCGTCGCGAGAGATCTCGCCCTCCTGGACCATGCAGCCGGCGGCAATGCCGACCTTGGGGACCTTAAAGGTGTCACGGACCTCGGCAACGCCGGTCTGGACCTCAACCTCGGTGGGCTTGAGCATGCCGATGCGGGCTGCGTCGATGTCCTCGATGGCCTTGTAGATGACGCTGTAGGTACGAATCTCCACGCCGTCGCGCTCGGCGGCAGTCTTGGCCTTGGCCTCCGGGCGCACGCCAAAGCCGATGATGATGGCGTTGGACGCGTCCGCGAGGATGACGTCGGTCTCGGTGATGGCGCCGACGGCGGAGTGAATCGTGTTGATGCGAACCTCGGACTGGTCCATCTTGTCGAGGGAGTCCTGGAGTGCCTCGATCGAGCCAACGACGTCGGCCTTGATGATGAGGTTGAGCTCCTTGACCTCGGCGTCCGCCATGGTGTCGAAGAGGTTCTCGAGCGTGACGTGCTTCACGCGGTTCTGCTCCTCGATGCGGGCCTTGAGGGCGCGCTCGTCAGCGAGCTGGCGGGCGTCACGCTCGTCGTGGAAGACGCGGAACTCGTCACCAGCCATGGGCACGCTTTGGAGACCGAGGATCTCAACGGCGTCGGAGGGGCCGGCCTCGGTGACGGCGTTGCCCTTCGGGTCAAGCATCGCACGGACGCGACCGTAGGACATGCCGGCAACGAGGGCGTCACCGATGTGGAGGGTACCGCGCGTGACAAGGACGGTGGCAACGGAGCCGCGCCCGCGGTCGAGCTTGGCCTCGAGCACATTTCCCGAGGCAAAGGTGTCGGGGTTGGCCTTGAGCTCGAGGACGTCCGCCTGGAGAAGAACGGTCTCGAGCAGGTCGTCGATGCCGATCTTCTGCTTGGCGGAGATGTTGACGAACATGTTCTGTCCGCCCCACTCCTCGGGGATGATACCGTACTCGGTGAGCTCCTGACGCACCTTGTCGGGGTTGGCGCCGGGCTTGTCGATCTTGTTGACGGCAACGATGATGGGCACGCCCGCGGCCTTGGCGTGGTTGATGGACTCGATGGTCTGCGGCATGACGCCGTCATCGGCCGCGACGATGAGGATGACGATGTCGGTCACCTTGGCGCCACGGGCGCGCATGGCCGTGAAGGTCTCGTGGCCCGGGGTGTCGATGAAGGTGATGATGCGACCGTTGATGGTGACCTGCGAGGCGCCGATGGCCTGGGTGATGCCGCCGGCCTCTCCCGCGGCAACGCCCGTGTGGCGGATGGCGTCGAGAAGCGACGTCTTGCCGTGGTCGACGTGGCCCATGACGGTAACCACGGGCGGGCGCGGCTTGAGGTCTGCAGGGTCGTCGTAGAAGGTGAAGGAGTTCTCCTCCTCCTTGGTCATGACCTTGACGTCACGGCCGAGGTCATCCGCGACGAGCTCGATGAGCTCGTCGGACATGGACTCAGTGAGCGTGAGCGGGGTGCCCAGGAGGAAGAGGCGCTTGATGATGTCGTTGGCGGGAACGCCGAGAAGCTCGGCGAGCTCGCCCACGGTGGAGCCCTGCGGGACCTTCACGGTGTCGAGCTGCGAGAGGTCCTGGTCGTTGGCGAGCGCCTCCTCGATGCGCTGCTCCATCGCGGCCTCGGCAGCCTGCTTCTGACGACGCTCCTTGCGGCGCTTGCGGCGGCCGCCGGACTCGCGGGACGCCTCCTCAACGGCCACGCGGGCCTCCTCGAGAACGCGGCTGCGGTTATAGGCCTCGGCCTCGCGAGCCATGCGGCTGTAGCGGTCCTCGCCGCCATCCTCGCCACGGCGGCCCTTCTTGCCGCGGCGGCGGCCGCCGGCATCCCCGCTCGGTGCCGCGGGGGCGTCAGCGGCGGCAGGGGCGGGGGCAGCGTGACGGGCTCCGCCGCGCGCACCATCGGCGTGACGGGCCGGGCGGTTTCTCTCGGCGGCCTTCTTCTGCGAGGACTCCTCCGCCTGCTTCTTGAGGATCTCCTCCTGCTGAGCGATCTGGTCCAGCAGCGAGGTGAACGAGGGCACGCTCTTGGGGGCGTTGTCACGAACGCGGCTGCGCTCTGCCTCCTCCTTTGCGCGGCGCTCGGCCTCGGCCTTCTCTGCCTCGCGAGCCTTGCGCTCAGCCTCGGCGGCGGCACGACGGCGCTCCTCCTCGGCGCGCTCGCGCTCGCGGCGCTCCTCGGCGGCGATGCGCTCCGCCTCGGCCTTCTCGGCGGCGATGCGGGCCTCCTCGGCCTTGGCCTCCTCCTCGGCGCGCTTGGCGGCCTCAATCTCGGCGGCACGGGCCTCGAGGATGGGCTTGAGCTTCTTGCGCACCATGGAGACGTAGGCGTCCTCCAGCGTTGAGGACGCGGACTTTGCGGGGATCTTCATGTCCTGGAGATGCTCGAGCATCTCCTTGCTGGACATCCCGTACTCTTTAGCAAGGTCATGTACGCGAGTCTTTGCCATGTGACCTACCTTCCAGGAAAACGGGCGCGTGCCCGGGACTGATCTAGTTGGCGCCCCTTAGATGAGGGAGTCGGGATCGGAGCTGACCTCGGCGTCCGCCATCTGCTCGTGAACGCCACAGAAGCGCGAGCCAGGACGGGCCATGTTGCGGCACTGGATGCCGTTGGCGCCCACATACTCGCAACGGTGCTCGCCCTCCTCGTCCGCCTCCTCCTCGACGGTGGCACGCGGGAGGTCGCGAAGGATGCCCGCAGCGAGGGACTCGTTCTTGATGTCGATGTGAAGCCCCGTGAGTCGCGCGGCGAGGCGGGCATTCTGACCCTCCTTGCCAATGGCGAGAGAAAGCTGGTCGTCGGGCACGATGACCGTGGCATAACCGGTCTCGGGGTCGATGATCACGCGGGAGACGCGGGCCGGGGAGAGCGCAGAGGCCACGCACCTGGCGGGGTCGTCGCTCCAAAGGACAACGTCAACGCGCTCACCGCGAAGCTCGGAGACGACGGTGCGCACACGGCTGCCCTTGGGGCCCACGCAGGCGCCCACCGGGTCGAGGCGGTCGTCGTTTGAGGAGACGGCCACCTTGGAGCGGATGCCGGGCTCGCGGGCGATG
The DNA here is from genome assembly GCA_019117265.1 of Candidatus Olsenella pullicola. Lineage (GTDB taxonomy): Bacteria > Actinomycetota > Coriobacteriia > Coriobacteriales > Atopobiaceae > Thermophilibacter > Thermophilibacter pullicola. The sequence goes on along the minus strand of DXAB01000059.1, from coordinate 42,063 downwards.
CTGCGGACCTCGACGATGCCGTCATAGACCTCGGGGACCTCGAGCTCAAAGAGGCGACGAAGCAGGTCCGGGTGGGTGCGGGAGACCACGATGGGCGGACGCTGACGCTCTCCGCGAACCACGGGCTGCGTGGAGTTGGGGTCGCGCACGTCAATGATGATGGCCTTGATGCGCTGATTGTGACCGTAGCGCTCCCCCGCCGGGCGCTCGTTGCGCTCCTCGGGGTAGCGGCGCTGGTCAAAGTGCGGAAGCTCGGCCTCCACGCCCTCGCGAATCTTGATGATCGTGAAGTCCGGCGTGGTCTGAAGCACCGTGCCGGTGATGATGTCGCCGATGCGCTGCGAGAACTCCTCATAGATCTGCTGGCGCGCCGCGTTGCGCACGATGGCGCGAATCTCGGCCTTGGCGTGCTGCGCGGCAATGCGGCTCGTGTCGGGGGGCGTGACGTCAACCTCGTCGAACTCGGAGTATTCGCCGGTCTCCGGATCCTCCTCGCCCTTGGGGACGAGCTCGTAGACATAGACCCTTCCCGTGGTGCGGTCGATGGTCACGCGCGCGCCAAAGGGGAGGTGCAGGACGTCGGCGTAGCTCTTGGCGAGCGACTGCTCAAGACGCTCGATGAGATAGAGCTGGTCGATGTGCTTCTCCTGGCACAGAAGCTCGAGGGCTTCCATCATCTCAGATGCCATGGTTCTTCTCGCTCCTTACTTCTTCTTGCCCGCATCGTTGAAATTGGGCTTGATCGTGCATTTCTTGATGTCGTCGAGGGCGAGCTCGACGCGCTCGCCGTCACAGTCAAGGGTCACCACGGACCCCTCGATGCCCAACAGAGTTCCCGTGAAGCGGCGCCTCCCCTCACCCGGGACAAGCCCGACCGAGACCGTCTCGCCCGCAAAGCGCTCGAAGTCGCGCGGCTTGCGCAGGGGCCGCGCCATGCCCGGGGACGAGACCTCAAGCGTGAAGCTCGAGGGAATGGGGTCGAGCTCGTCAAGCACGGCAGAGATCCACTCGGTCTCGGCCGTCACCTCATCGAGCGAGATCGTGGGCAGAGACTCGTCTGCGTGGTCGATGCGAACGCGGACGCACGGGGCCTTGGTGGCACCAACGACCTCAACGTCAACGACGTCAATGCCCCTCTCGGCGGCTCGGGACTCAAGAGCGTCGATGATGGTCTGCTCAAGACCTGCCTTGGGCATGCTTCCTCCTCACCTGCATACAGAAAGGAAGCGGGGCGAGAAGATCCACCCCACTTCCTACGGTTAAAGCTTCGAATACGCAGCTAGTGTACGTTGTTCTGTCGTTTGCGTCAAGCGCGCCTCCACGATAACCCCACAAGCGGCAGGAGGGCCTACACAGCGACATAGTACCAGATAGAGCTCAGCATGAGTCACACGTGCCTCTAGCTGCGGTTTTAGCGTCACAAAAGCCGCAAGAGCCGCAATAAGCGGCAACTATGGACAATCTTGGGACGCGGAAATAGCATCAAACTCGCAACCGTATAGACATGCGAAAAGGCCCCTCCCCCGCCGAAGCGAGAGAGGGGCCTTGCCCTAGTCGACCATGCACAGCACGCCCTCGTCCGTCCATCCGGACGTGACGAGCGACGCCGCCTCGGGCTGCGCGGCGAGCACGTGGTCGCCGCTCCACTGGTTGTAGAGGCGGCGCAGCTCGGTCCTGGTCCCGGCGCGCCACGCCACGCCCTCGTAGGACCAGCCGGCGATGACGCTCTGGCCGACCTCGAGCGGGGACGCGGTCCAGTTGTGCCCGCCGTCGTAGGGGTTGTAGAGGCGGTAGACCTCGGCGCCCGAGCCCTGCCGGAAGGGAGCGCCCTCGTAGGACCAGCCGGCCGTGGCCAGCGCCTCGGCCTCGCCGTGGTCGGCGGTGTACATGTGCTGGCCGCTGCTCGCGTTGTGGAGGCGGTAGACGCCGCCATTGACCCTCTCGATTGCCACCTTGGGCTCCTCCTCTTCCGGCTCCTGCAAGCACCACGCGGGCGGGCGCAGGATCCAGTTGTATCCGTAGTCGTAGTAGCTTCTCTCGCAGACCTCGCGGCCCGAGCCGTCACCCGCGCGCCCGTCCCAGTTGCCCTCGGCACCGACGATGCGCCCGCCGCCGAGCCACACGACCACGTGGCCGGTGCCGTCCCGGCGCTCGCGCAGGAGCAGGTCGCCGCGGCGGAGCTTCGACTTTGCGAAGGCGATTGCCCTCCAGCCGCGCGCCACGAGGGCCGCCCGCATCGACCAGGTGCCGAAGTCGGGGTAGCCCCTCACGCCCGCCCCCTCCGCCGTGGCCGCGTAGAGCCTCGCGAGGCCCGCGCAGTCGGTCCCGGGGTCGTACGTGGCGTGGTGGCCCGAGCAGAGGACGTAGCCGTGGCCGTCGTCGGCCGCGTACTGCAGGACGGTCGCGATGCCGCGCTCGACGCCCGTCACTCGGCGTCACCGCCCGTCGCGTCGACGGTGCCGTCCTCGGGGTCGCCCGTGCGCATCATCGCCATGAGCGGCGAGAGCACGCACATGATGGCGGCGGTCGCGAGCGACGCGGTGGTGGGGTCCTCCACGACGCCCCCCATCGCGAGCGGCACCGCCACGATGGCGACCGAGAGCAGCCCCTGGACGACCGAGCGCGCGAGGCGCATCTCGGTCCTCTCGGATGTCAGGAAATCGTCAAGCATGTCAGTCCGTCCCTTCCCCGCCGATGATGAGGCGGTGGATGTCCTCGACGAGCGTGTCGGTGTGGCTCGTCGTCATGTCTATGCGCTCGACGCGCTCCCCCATCGCGTGGCTGCGGTCGCGGCTCCCGCGCAGCTCGGCGACGAGCACGTCGGTGTGGGCGGTCGAGGCTTCGAGGCTCTGCCTCATGCCGTCTATGAGCACGTTGGTCTGGCGCTGCTGCTCGGCGAGCATCGCGTTGGCGCGCACGCGCTCGGCGTCCGTCTCGGCCTGCCTCTGCTCTATCTCGATGCGCCTCATGCGGACGCGCTCGTGGCTCGGCACGATGTACCTCGCCACGATGTAGGCGACGCTGACCACGAGCAGCGCCCCCACCACCATCCACCCGGGCGAGTTGGCGATGCCGGCCCCGACCCCAGCCCAGAGGTCCCCCGTCGGCTCCACGTCACACCGTCCCCATCGCGTAGAGGTTGACCTCGACGTCCACGCCGGGCTTGCCCCAGTCGAGGCCGCCCACGTAGACCTGCGCCTGGTCCTTGGCGTGCTCTACGTAGGCGACGTGCGCCTTGGGGTTGCCGTCGGCGCGGGCGGAGGCGAACAGGAGCGGCGGCGTCGTGAACGTCACGGGGTAGGTCTCGGTGACCTGCGCGTAGCCCTGCTCGCTGTAGCCCTCGAGCGTGGGCGCGAGCGACTGGCGCATCGCGGTGGCCCAGCACTCGAAGCGGCTGCTCTTCCAGCGCCTCCACAGCCAGGTCCCGGTCGCGCCGGACTGCGTGACGTAGTCGACGCCGAGCCTGTCCAGCCGCTCCATGTTGGAGTTGATCTTGTCCGGGGAGACGTTCTCGCTCGGCTGGATGGTCTCGAGGCCGAGGTTCGTGGTCGCCACTACTCCTCACCGCCTTCCACGGGGCCGAGGTCCTTCCAGCGGAAGCCGTTGTCGGTCCCGGGCTCGTCCACGTTGTCGTCGACCAGCGACTCCCACAGGTGGTCGTGGTGCGTCACCCGGTCGCCCGTCTTGTAGCCGTTGGTTGAGCCCGGCGGCTCCCACGGGCCGACCGCGCCGTCCTGGCCTGGCAGTATCTCGGCCCAGAGCGACGGCGCGTCCACGGGGTTCCACCCGGGCTGCATGACCTGGACGCCGGCGCCGATGAAGCGGAAGAGCCTGCCGACGTAGCGGCAGCGCGTTACGGGCATGCCCTCCTTGTTGCCCTCGCCGTAGCAGGTCATGCCGTCCACGTACTCGTCGGCGAGCGCTCGCAGCTCGTAGGCCGCCTCGTCGGGCAGGCTCTGGAACTGGAGCCGCGAGAGCGCCAGCGCCGCCTCCTCCGCCGTGCCCTCGGTGGGCACCACGTCGTAGCAGTGCGTGATGGTCGCGCCGTCGTCCTGCCAGCGCTCCCTTATTCGGTAGCCCTCCCGGACGTAGGGCGCCGCCGTCTCCACGATGGGGCGGCCGTGCGCCATGTCCGTGAGCGCCACGACGTTGTCGCCGATGAGGATTCCGTAGAACATGTCCCTCTCCAATCACTTGAAGGCGTAGAAGACGTTCGAGCTGTGCTGCTGCCAGCCCTGAGACACCAGACTGCTCGCCTCACTGGAGTCAGCCGTCTCGAGATAGCACTTATCGTACGGGTTGTAGAGTCGATAGACGGGTTTGAGCTGGCGGAAGGCCCCGCCGCAGTAGGCCCTGACGATGTTGCCGTAGATGTCGGTCTTCGACGTTCCCAGGCCGACGTCCGTCCCCTGAGAGCCGCCAACGATAAGCCTCTTCGAGGAATTGAACGTGGCCGTGTTCGTGGCCGCGGAGACGGACGCCGAGCCCGCGCAGAACTTGACCGTCGAGCTCGTGCTGTTCCTTCCCAGCTCGACCGTGCTCGCCCCGTAGGTCGCGTAGATCGTCGAGCCGTTTCTCACCTGCATGCCGGAAGAGTTGAGCAAAACGTTTCCTTGCAGAGTTCCGGTATAGTTGCCGACGCAGAGGCCGGAGCTGCTGAATGACAGGTAGTTGGTGGCGGTCTTGGCGGCGTTGCTCGCGCTCGTCGCGGCGGAGTCGGCCTTCGCCGCGGCGGAGTCTGCCTTCGACCCGACCGTCCCCAGCGTCACCTCAAGCCCCTCCGCCGTCTGCTCCAGCACGGAGATGTTGCCCTCGGCGCTGGAGACGCGTCCGGATATCCCGTCGATGGCCACCGATAGGCTGGCTGACGCACCCGCCACCTCGTCCTCAACGTCCTCCGGCGCCGGCGTCCACCCCGTGGCGAAGTCGCCGGCCTCGAGCTTGGACTCGTAGAGGTGGTAGGTGCCCGGCTCGCCGAAGGCGATGACGAGGTCCGGGCCCTCGGCGTCGAAGGTGCGCTCGACGCGCGCCCACGACGACGAGGTAGGCTCCCCCTCCCCTCCGGCGACCGACAGGGACCCGGGGCCCTCCGACCTCGCCCAGCAGCCGAACGTGTGGCGGCCGAGCGCGGCGGTGGCGCCGGAGAGGGTCAGCGTCGCGCCCGCCGACGTCGCGACCACCTCGCAGCAGTCGTCCTCTTCGCCCGTCGGCGATGCCACGCGCGCGGCCGAAAGCGTGCTCATGCGACCACCCCCATCACCCGAAGCTGACCTTGAACGCGACCGACACGGTGACGGCCTCGTCCGGCATCTCGAACGAAAACGCGACGTCCCCGGAGCCGGGGCTTGAGTCCGAGTAGACGACCGAGCCGGTCGAGTCGCCCTTGACGGATATCGACGACGCGTACTGGAGCATGTTCGGCTCCGCGACGCACTCCACGGTGGAGCCCGCGGCGGCCGCGTCGGGGCCTGAGACCTTGCCGTACCCCGTGTGGGTGTACGAGATGGGGTGCTCCTCGGCCGCCTCAGCCTCCTCGAGCCTCACGTCGACGGTGACGTTCTCGTCGGGCATGACGAAGGTGTACGAGAGAGCCGCGCCGGACCCGCCGGAGGTGGACACATCGTAGACCTCCCCGGTCTCGTCACCCTCGACCCAGACGTGGCTGACCTCCCATCCCTCGCCCGGCGTGACCGTGACCACCATATCGGTCCCGACGGTCGCCCATGTCTCCACGTCGACGTCTCCCTCGCCCGACCTGACGACGGTCACGAGGCGCAGGGCGGCGAAGGCCCCCACGACGACGAGATCGCGGGCGGGCATGGCGAAGGACCCCGTGGAGGACAGCTGTGCCGTGAGCCCCGCGTCCTCCCCCATCGTGGACGCGTCATAGACGAAGCGCGCGACCTCGACGGCTCCGTCGGACGCCTCGATGACCGGCGTCACGGTCTCCCCCTCCTCGTAGAGGCCGTCGCCCACGTCGACGGAGCCGAGGTCGGTGGGCTGGCCCTGGTGGTCGACAGCCATGGCCGCGACGGCGTACTCGACGACCTGCGGGTCGGCCACCTCGTAGCCCTCCCAGACGAGCGTCCTGCTGTTGCGCAGGAGGTTGCGCGCCCCGACACTGACGTCACCCAGGGCCTCGGACACCGTCTCTGAGACCGTCGCGGTGATACCGTCGAGCGACACCTCGAGCTGCGCGGCCTTGGTGGAGGCGGCGTCGGCCGTCTCGCGCACCTGCTCGACCTCGGCGGAGATGGAGTCGCTGAACTGGTTGAAGGTGGACTTCTCGGTGAACCTGGTCTCGGCGACCGACGTGTCCATCTTCTCCTCGACCTGCGCCTGTATCTGGTTGGCGCGGATGTCGAAGGTTGACTGGACCTCGCCGAGCGCGCCCTGCGTGGCGTAGGTCGCCGCGACGTAGGCGCGGATGGCGTTGTCGGCCTGCAGTATCGCGCTCTCGTAGGTGGTCTGGACGTCCGCGAGGTCGAACACCTTGGTGCCGGAGGGCTGCGTGGACTGCTCCACGAAGGGCGTGGAGAAGCCGTCGCCCTCCGCGTAGAGCGAGACCGTCACCTTGCCGGTGAGCATCACGTAGACGCCGATGCGGCCCTGGGACTCGTACGCCTGTATCGACACCTTCGAGGTGTCGATGTCGGCGCTCCTCTCCGTGACCACGCCCACGCCCGCCGATCCCTCGCCCGAGGCGTAGGCGCTGTCCTGGAAGCCGAAGGCGACCGTCACGGCGCCCTGCTCGCTCGCGTCCCAGCCGCCCATCTGCCCGGTGATTCGGCACATGCCCTGCGCCTCGTCGTCCGCGACGTCCGAGTTCGCGGCCACGAAGGCCACCCACACGGGCTCGTCGCCCACGTCGCGGTGGAGCTTGAGGGAGCGCTGGACCGACGGCGTGAGAAGCGTCGGCTCGCCGATGACCTCGGAGCCGTCCACGAGCGTGTTGTGGGGGCGGCTGAAGAGGTACTTGTTGTCTATCGGCACGACGTTGGCCGAGCCCCACTCGCCGCCCACCGGCTCGTCCGGGGAGTCGCTGAGGTAGTAGTCGGTGTCCGCGTCGTTGACGACGCGGTCTATGGTGTCCTCCACGCCCGTCACCACGTCGAGGGCGTGGTTGATGGAGCCGTTGAGGCCGCGCAGGAAGGCGCTCTGGCGCCCGGTGAGGGTGTCGTAGGTGACGCCGAGGACGTAGGTGGTCTGCGCGGGGTCCATGAGGTCGAGCGACATCTCCTGCACCGCCAGGTACTCGTCCACGCCCAGCGGCTCGGCCCTCACGCGGACGGCCTGCCCCACGCGCAGGTGGGCCATGTCCTCGCGGTAGAGCGCCATGTCCACGGCGCGGCACTCGACCGTCACCTGCGGACCGGCCATGGTGCGCAGGCGCGCTATCGCGGCCCGCACGAGGTCGGCGCGCGACGACACGCCCCCCATCTCCACGCGCTCCTCGCGGTAGCCCCACTCGGAGACGGAGGCCGGGTCCATGATGCCGTCGCCGCCCGCCGTGAGAGACATCCCCGCGTTGGACACGAGCTGGCGCTCGGCGGCCGTGAGCCCCGCGAGCGTCACCTCGCCCTCGCCGCTCCCGGAGTGGGGCACGATGGCCGTGGCGCGGCCCTCGACGCTGCGCGTGACGCTGATGTCCGTGACGTTCGCCCCGAGGTCGACGAGCTGCGCGGACGCCTCGTGCAGGTCCGACCACACCGAGAGCGTGCCCGAGGTCGCGTGCGGCTCCCAGTCCACGTACCCGCCGAGGGCGAGGACGTGGTCCTCGAGGGCCGCGGCCACGGTGGGCCACGAGTCGTCCTCGAGCGAGAGCGCGCCCTCGCGCAGCAGGTCCGCCTGGTTGGTGCCGACGTCGACGCGGAAGCCCCCGCCCTGCCGGGCGTTGAAGGTCTCCGCGAGCCACCGCACGTAGCCCGAGAGCGTCCCCGGGCACTCGGAGCCCGTCCCGCCGTCCGTGGAGTGCGGCGGCACGAGCACGTCGTTGAGCCTGTCGAGGTCGGAGACGGCGCTCGCCGCCCACGTGCCGTCGGCGCGCTGCTCCACCTCGGTCACGCGGCCGTGGAAGAGCCGCGCGCCGTCCCAGAGGACCTCGGCGGACTGCCCCGCCTCGGGCCTCGCCGCCGGCGAGAGCTCCATGTCGAGGTACGCGGCGGCGTTGATGGCCTGCGATATGGACGCGGAGACGACGACGCTGTCGTCCTCGAGCGCGTCGAAGGCCAGCGCGCCGCCCAGGTAGACGCGGTACAATCCCGCACCCCCTCACTTGTCTACAGGTAGCTTTCCTCCCACTGGAGGGTCACGGAGACGTTGCCCGGGGCGCCCTCGGAGGGGTCCGGGTCGTCGCCCACGACGACCTTGGCCCACTCGATGCCCGCGAGGTCGTCCCACGTGACCGACGCGACGTCGGCCCACGTGGCCGTCCTCCATCGGTAGGTGCAGAGCCAGAGCCGGTTCGCGCCCTGGCGGAAGGTGACGTCGGCGAGCCGGTAGGTCTGGCCCGCGGGCACCACGTACTCGGCCCCCTGCCAGCCCACCGTCACCGGCCACGTGCAGCTGATGAGGGGGTGGACGGGGCGGCGGCCGGACTGGCACTCGACCGTGACGCCGCCCGCGGCGCTCAGGGTCTCGGTGTGGAGCTCCCTGAGCTTCCAGGGCTCGGCGGTGATCTCGACGGATATGCGGCAGGACCTGGGGGCGATGTAGGTCACGCCCGTCACGCTCGCCCTGCCGTGGTAGGTGAAGCCGGGGTCCCACGACAGCTCGAAGTCGGACTCTGCCCCGTGGAGCAGGTTGGTGACGTCGTTGGCCACCTCCTGCCACGTCCGCCCCCCGCGCCCGTCGTAGCGCAGCGCGAAGGACACCGTGCGCAGCTCGTAGGCCGCGTGGCCCGTGAGCGCGTCCGTGAGGTCGAGGTCCACGCCTCCCGGGATGCTCACGATGGAGAGCTTCGGCGAGGGCGGCGGGCAGCTGATGCTGCCGTACTCGACGAAGAGGCCATACTCCCCGCACAGGGGCGTGTCGCCCCACGTGACGTCGTGGGTCATGCCAGCGACCCCCTCCTCTGCATCCTGCCGAGCGTGCGGTTGACCTGCGGAGATATGCCGCCCACGAGCTTGCCCGTGTCGAGGTAGACGCCCATCTGCGCGATGTCCGCGCGAAGGGCCGCGATGGCCGCGACCACGGCCGACTGGTCCGCGCGCCCGGCTCCGCCGGCGAGGTAGCCCGCGACCTGCTGCGCCACGACGTCGGCGAAGGGCGCGCTGTACTTGCGGTTGGTGAGGGGGACGACGTAGTTTGAGCCGCCGTAGTCGAAGACGGCCTCTGCCCCGGCCTCGCCCACGAGGCGCGTTCCTCCGTCAAGGAGCGTCGGGCCTGTGGCAATGAAGCCCTTGGTGCTCGCGCCCGGGATGATGCCACCCTCGGCCTGCGTGAGCTGGCCCACGGTCGCGCCTTGCACAGCCACTCGCGTCACCTTCGCCGGGAAGTTCGTTCGCGCCCACTTGCCCACTGCCGAGTCGATGGACGAGGTGTCCACGGTGATGCCGGTCTGCTGCCACTTGAGCGACGAGCCGTTCCACACGTAGATGCGGCCCTGCGCGTCGATGAGCTGCTGGTCGTTGACCGCCGCGTTTCCGTTCTGGTCGACCAGCTCGGAGCCGTTCCACGTGTAGACGTTGCCCTGGGCGTCCACGAGCTCGGCGTCGTTGACGTCGACGGTGCCGTCCTTGTCGATTAGCGGCACCTCGTTGTAGTTCTCGATGGCCCAGACCATCGTCTGGACGCTGCCGTTGAAGGTGGTCGCGAGCGCCCGGATGCGGCCCGAGCCGATGGCGTCCATCTCCTCCATGCCCACGCCCACCTCTGAGAGCTTGAGCTTGAGGTAGTCCACGTTCACGCCCATGTCGTCGAGCGCGCCGGAGAGGCTGCTCTCCAGCCCGAACCACGAGTCGAGCTCGCCGTAGGCGGACTGCTGGTTTATGAAGCCGTCCAGGGCGTCCGCGGCGCCGCCGACCGCGTCCGCGACGCCGCCGAAGAAGCCGGTCACGGCCTCCCCGGCGGGCTCGAGGAGCGCCTGCCACTTGCGCATGGCGGTCTCCCACCTGCTGCCGAGGTCGTTGCTCACCTGGTCGGTCATGTCCTTGGACGCGCCCGCGACGTCGTCGAAGGTGTCCTCGACGCCCGCGAAGCTCTCGATCATGGACATGGCGTTGTCCTCGCCCAGAGACGACCACAGCCCGGACGCTATCTGGGCCTTCTCGTAGCCGCTCGGCATCTCGGCGAGCTCGCCCACGACAGCGTCCAGCACGTCGCGCGCGTCCGCGCCCCCGGACTTGAAGGCCTCGAAGGTGTCCTGCGTGCCCTCGGAGAAGCTCCCGATGGCCTCCTCCATGCGGCCGTCCGTGAGGCTGGTCAGGAACTCGTTGAGGAAGTCCCCCGCCTTGTCGAGGCTGTACGCGCCGTTGTCGACGCCAGCCTCGAGCAGCGAGAAGTACTCGGACGCCTCGATGCCGGCGTCTGCCCAGCGGCCCGCGTACTCGGAGAGGTTGTCGCCGAGCTCGTCGGTGTAGTCCAGGCCGCGCTGCGTGCCCGCGACCATGAGGTCCATGGACTCCTCGGCCGACAGCCCGAACCGCTCCATGAGCACCCGCGCGCCGCGCAGGGTCTCCGAGAGGTCGCTGCCGTATGTCTGCTCGAGCGCGAGCGCGCCCTCCACGGCGGCCGACATGTCCTCCTCGGAGATGTCGCCCAGAATCTCCCGGGCCGTTATGAGGGCGTCCGAGAGGTCGGTCATGGACTCGCCCCACCCGTCCCTGTAGAGGGTGCGCCCCGCCTCCGTGAGGGCCTCGGCCTCCTCGCCCACGCCGCCCACGGCGGCGGTGATGCGTGCCTCGGCGACCTCGAAGTCCGCGGCCGCGTCTATGGCCACGCCACCGATTGCGGCGACCGCGGCGCCCGCGATGGGAGCGGCCTTTGCGATGGCGCCGAGCGCCCCCGCGCCGGTCTCGCCGAGCGCGCTGAGGGCGCCGCCCGAGCCGGAGGCGTCGGACACGACGTCGCCCAGCGCGTCCGTGACGGACGACGTGTCAAAGGAGCCGGAGAGGGCGTCCGTTAGCGCGCTGCCTAGCGCGGAGCCCAGCTTGCCGCCTCGTGACTTGACGTCCGCCTTCTCGACGCCCCTCTCGATGCCCCCGGACGCGTCCTTGCCCGCCTTGTCGCCGATGGACTCGCCGAGCTTGGTGCCCATCTTCTTGCCCGCGCCGGTGACGTCCACCTTCGCGAGGTCGGCCTCGATGGCCTTCTGGGCCCCGTCGAGCGACGGGACGAGCGTGACGTAGGCGCTCGCGAGCTCGGTGCCCCTGCCCCTTGCCATGCGCTACCTCCTGTCCTCGGGGATGCCGAGCGCGTCGGCGATGCGGTCCATGTCGGCCCGCGTGTACACGTCCTCGCGCGCGGCGTCGGCCCTCTCGGCCCGCTCGCGCGGCGAGAGCACGCGCCTGAGGGGAGGCGCGTCGGGATTGTCGTGGTCGATGCGCTGCCACCACGCGATGTAGGCGCTGTCGGCTATCTGGGCGAGCAGGCGCTCCGCCTCGCTCCAGCCGTCGCCCTCCTCGCGCCTGAGCGCGCTCTCCGAGGGGAGGTGGGCCACCATCGCGGCCATGTCGCGCCACGACACGCCCTTGCCGCCCTCGTCCAGGGAGACGCCGTAGAAGCGCATGAGGTCGGCGCGGACGGCCCCCTCGTGGAGGGCGATCGCCGCGCCGAGCCCTAGGAGTTTTTTGCCTCCGCCACCCCGGCGACGACGCGGGACATGAAGCTCGCCACGACGTCGCGCGGCAGCCTCCCGCCGTTCGCGGCGCGCAGCTCGCCCATCACGCGGTCGTACCCGTCGCCGAGCAGGATGTGGTTGCGCCTGAAGTAGGCGCGGTTCCTCTCCTCCACGCCCGCGCCAGGGTCGCTCGAGACGCAGGCGCACTCAATGAGCTCGTAGTCGTCCGCCGGGTCGACTACGACCGTGACCTCGATGCCGTCCACCTCGACGGCGCTCCCCTTGGCCCCGGCCATCACGCCCCCTCGGTCTCGGTGGAGTCGACGTAGTCGGTGATGTAGTCGCCGGTCGTCTTCCCCTTCATGATCGACCACGTGAGCGGCTTGCCCACGAGCGAGCTGTAGACGATGCTCTCGGAGCCGAGCTGGTTGGGCGAGCACTGCTCGATTACCTTGCGGTCCTTGCGGCCGTCCTTGAGCAGGATCTCGATGACGGCGGAAAGGGTCTCGTTGTTGGGGCCCTTGTCGTGGATGGTGAGCAGGCCGTCGGAGTCCGTCACGTTGTCGGAGCCGTAGACCACCTTCATCGACGCGGCCTTGATCTCGCGGAAGGTCGTGGTCATGGTCTTGGTGGGCGCGGCGGAGTCGGACGCGATGGTGTCGCCGTTGGCGTCCTGCGCCGTGTTGGTGGTCACGGAGTTGTCGAAGGCGAAGCCGTCGTCGCCCATGAAGCCCATGTTCACGAAGGCCTGGTTGAGCTCCGTCGTGTTGTCGGTGGGCAGGGCGGTTCCGTAGGGCGCGACGAAGAAGTAGCCGCCGCTCTTGAACTTTCCGTAGCTGACGTTTGCGGTGTTGTTTGCGGTCTCGGGCATGGTGCCCCTCCTATCCGTTGCAGTAGATGGTGCATACGACGTGGTAGCGCGGCGTGCCGCTCTCGAGGTCCCGGTCGCGGAAGGTGGAGGTGAGGTCGGAGCCGGCCACGCTGCCCACGCTCGCGGGGATGTCGGCCATTGCGTCCTCCACGGCGCCTGCGAGGCTGGCGGCGGCGCTCCTCGCTGCCGCCCAGCACTGGATGTCGAGCATCGCGGCGAAGGTGCCGCCCTCCCCGCGAGGCCCGCCGACGCGCTCCACCACCACGAAGGCGGCGGGGCGCTTGCGCGGCACGTCGGGGTAGGCCGTGGCGCCCACGCCCGCGCCGTTCAGGTAGTCGATGACAACCCCTTCGATGTCCACGCGCTCACCTCCCCGCGTCGAGCGACTTGAGCAGGATGCTGTCCTCGAGCAGGACGTCGTCCTTGTTCTGGGCGTTGATGCCGTGCGGCGATGCGGTGTAGACGTGGGCGCGGGCACGGTTGGGGCTTGACGCGTCGCTCGCCCTGAAGGCGTCGTTTCGCATCTTGTCTTGGCTCACCATGCCGTTTGCGCGTGCCGCGATGCGCTCGGCGCGGGCCATGAGGTCTGCCTTGACGGCGTCGCTCGTGAGGATCGCCCGCGCCCCCGCCCTGTTGAGCCTGACCTTGATTCCCCTAGCCATCGACGCGCTCCACCTCCGCCGTGTAGTTCCACGCGCCGGGGACGTTGACGGCCGCGTAGGGCTGCGGGTCGCCTATGACGTCGCACTCGATGCCGCGCACGAGCACGCGACAGCCACGCAGCGGCGCTGTGAATGACTTCGGGAAGCCCAGCGTGAAGGCAACGCGCGTTCCGTCCGGGCGCGTGCCGTCGAGCACGTCTGAGGTCGTCCCGGGGGTGACCACGACGTTTCCCACGGTGGCCTCGTCCCACGTCACGACCTCCTCCATGTGCTCGCCGTAGCCCACGGTCGGCGTACGCACGGTGACGGTCTCCCCGGCGATGAGGCCGAGGTCTGGAATCGGCGCGATCATCGGGCGTCACGCCCGTATGGGTCCGTCTGCCCGATGCGACCGCAGCCGATGCCGAGCGCCCTCTTCTCGTTGCGCGTGAGGTAGAGGTCTCCGCCGGGGTTGTAGACGGCGACGCTCGCGGTGTAGCCGCCCGCGCCCTGCGAGACGTTGGAGAGTCCCGCGTACGCCCCGCTCATGAGCGAGCGGTGTACCATCGCGCAGGCGACCGTCTCAAGCACGCCAATGAAGGTGTCGTCTCCGTCGCGCAGCTCGAAGCCGGGCTGGCTGGCGATGATGTTGGTTGCGTCCTGCAAGAGCGCTGAGACGCGCGCCTCGTCCTCCACCTCGCCGTAGCGGGCCTCGTAGTCGGCCACGTCAGCGAAGGGCGTCATGCTCCCGCCCCCTCGATTGCGGCCAGCATCTCGGCCTTGGTGGCCTTGGACGGCACCTCGATGCCGTTCGCCTCGGCGTAGGCGCGAATCTCGGCGGCGGTGTTGCTCATGGTCGGCGTCGCGCCGGGGGCGGTGCTGAGCGACACCGCCCCCGCGTCATGGGCGCTAGCCTTGGCTAAGAAGACTGGGCCTCCGTCTGGACGGTGCCGACCACGGAGACCTTCTGCGGGTCTGCGGCGGCGACGGTGCCCTTGACGATGTAGTTCTTGTACTCGGGGACCATCAGCGCGCCGGAGAGCACGTAGGTCTCGGCGGACGTGCGGTTGTACGCGGGCGTGTGGTGGACGCCGATGAGGGAGCCGTCCTGCGTGGTGTAGGAGAGGCCCGCGTCGGCGAGCGTGGCGAAGTCGATGCCGTAGATGTGGATGTTCTCGACCGGGGTCGCGTAGACGGTCTTGGCCGTGGCCTTGTTGGTGACCATGATGTTCTGCACGCCAAGGAAGTTCTGGATGTAGGTCATGCCGAAGACGGTCTGGGTGGTCACCTGCGCGTTGGCGAGGTAGTCCGCGATGTCGAACGGGTTCACGAAGTACACGACGGAGCCCGTGGGGTCGGAGTTCTTCTGGGTCTCGTCCTGGAGCTTGGCCGCCATCTGGGCGAGCGTGGCCTGGAGGCCGGCGCCGGTCGCGGTGGACGTGCCGTTGTCGAGGAAGGTGAAGAAGTCGGCGAGGATGCCGTCTCGCACCTGGTTGACCATCTTCTTGTCGGTCTTGGCGATGGCGTTCTCGTAGCCGCCCTTGAGGATGGCCTGGGCGGTGGTCAGCTTGCGGTAGGGCTTCACCGTGATGGCGCCGATGGGCGTCTGGGTGACGTTGTACTCGGACAGCGGCACCTCGTCGCCCTCTGCGACGGCGTCTGTCTCGAGCGTTCCGGTCACGGAGTACTGGTACATCGCGGAGCCGGCCGCGATGATCTCGGGCGGCATGATGCCAAGGACCTCGGTGAGCTGGTTCACGTCGCCGTCGAAGTTCTGGATCATCTCGATGTCCTGCGCCTTGGCGATGTTCTCGGCGAGGGTGGTGTTGTCAAGTACGGCCATTGACGGCCCTCCTTACTTGTAGAGGTTCAGATGCTGCGCGCGCACTCGCACGCGCTCCCTGGGGTCCTTGATGGCGTCGATCTGCTCGCGCGTGATGGGCGCGGCCTTGCGCCCGCCGTTGTCGGGCACGCTCGGGTAGATGGGCGCGCCGCTGAGCTTTGACGCGATGTAGTCCGCGTTGGCGTTGATCTCCGCCTCCGTGTCTCCGGTCATTCGGCCCAGCCACTCGGCGTCCACGCCCTTGGCAGCCGCCACCTCCGCCACGATTGCGGCTCGCTCGGCCCTGCGCTCGTAATCGGCGAGCTTCTCCTCGGCCTTCTCGGCTCGCTTGGTGGCGTCGGCCAGCTTCTCGGCGTCGGTCTTGGAGGCGTTCTTCAGCGCCTCAAGCTCCTTCGCGGCTGCGGCGTTGTCCTTGCTGCGCTGCTCCCACTTGCGGGACTGGGCGATTGCCTTCTCGTACTCGGCCTTCCAGTCCCTCTCTGGCTCGGTCGGCTCGGTGCCGTGCGGCTCCGCCCCGGTCGGCTCCGTGGTCTGTGCGCCCTGCCCGTTCTCGGCCATTCAGGCCCCCTTTCCGCGCCGTGCGGCGCGCGTCTTGACGCCGTGCGGCGTCGCGGCATGAAAAAGGCCGCACTTCTGCGGCCCGATATGAAAAGAGCCCCGTGCGGGGCTGATTTCTGAAAAATGGTTGGTCGGGGCGGCGGGACTCGAACCCGCACGGGTTCCCCCACCGGTTCCTGAGACCGGCGCGTCTGCCGTTTCCGCCACGCCCCGCTGGGGTATACTTCTCATGAGAAGCCGATGCGCGCCGGCCAGTGTGCCGGAACGACCGTCGGCTTTCTCGCTATCTCTCGAGCCTTCTCATGGACCCATCCCTCCCGACGATGATGACCTCGGTTATCTCAGGAAATTCCCCGTCATCGAGAACCTTCCGAGCGTCATCGACCATCTGCCCGAAGGTCTTTTCGCTCCTTACGTTGCTGATGATCAGCTTGTCGCTCTGTGGGTTCGGGGTCTTCTTGTCGTTTCCGTACACGGCACTCTTGAACTGGTTCCAGACGGTCAGGTGGCCGTTGCCTTCGGGGTTCTTCATCTCCCACGCAACGCCCTTTATGAACGCGTCTGATGTCCGGCGCCTGAATCCGCCCGGCTGGTCTCCCCTCGTCTTTCGGAACTCGACGGGAAGCCCGTTGGACCTCAGCAGCTCTCCGCATGCCCTCTCGAACTCATCAGGGGACGCCCCGCTCTCCTCACGGTATGCGGGGACCTTTCCGGTCCTGAACCACTCGGGGTCTCGCGTCTCGATCTCCGCCGCCATGCGCCCGTTGAGGAAGGCCTGGAACGCATCGGACTCCTTGCCCCCGTGCTTCTCGATGAGCCTTTTCCGCTCCCCCTCCGGGAGACTGTTCCACTGCTTCCGTATCCCAGAGGTGCCACCGAGCGAGTCGAGGCACTGGTTGTAGTGCCGGTACATCTCGTCGGGGTCGTAGCCCTCCACCCCCGACTTGTCGAACCGGGCCACCACGCGGCAGTCGCAGTTTTCGTGCGCATGGCTCGCCGCGCTCTTGTCCGAATAGTGGAACCCGAACGAGGCGAGCATGAGGCAGAACCCGCACGTCTCGGAGCCGCTGGGCACGCGGGCGTACTTCGGCCTCAGCGGGTCGCGCATCGCGTTCTCGGCGACGCTCACGTTCTCGGCTCGGCGCACGTCGCGGTCGACGCGGGCGAGCACCTTGCGGTTGAACTGCTCGACGGGCTTGCCGTCCACGATACCCTGGACGAAGGCCCTGATGGCCCCGGCGATGGCTTCGGGCTCGTAGCCGCTGACGGCGGTCGCCCCCATAGCCTCGCCCACCGCAGCCTCGCGCACGGCGTCGTACATGTCGGCCCCGACCTGAGCGGCGGCGTCGGTGTAGGTCGGCATGATCGCCGCGAGCGCCTGGATCACGACGTCGCGGCACTCGGCGATGGTCTCTGGCGTCCACGTTATGGACTCCAGCACGGCGAGCACGCGCGCCTGAGCGTCCGCCGAGAGCTCGTTCACCTCCTCGGTGACGTACTCGAGGACGGCGCGCGGTATGGTCGCGACCATTCGCTACTCCGACGGTCGCGCGGTCGCAGAGCCGCCCGCCATGATGCTCATGATGGCCGCCGAGTTCCGGTTGGCGTTGACCTGCGAGAGGATGCTGTCCACCTCGGCCGTGTCGAAGCCCTGGCCCGCCCAGAACTCGCGCGTCATCGTGAATCCGTCCACGACCGCTGCTATCTTGGTCATCGCGTCCGCCGTGGAGGCCAGCGACGGGCGCATGGGGTTGCGGAAGTGCGGGATGACGCTGCGCTGATCGTCGGTGAGTCCGTCGATGGTCGTGTTTCCGGCGACGGCCATGGCCATGAGCGCGACGTTTCGCATGGAGGCGCGGTTGGACTCGATGCAGTCCTCGGCGGCCACGCATATGTCCTCGCGCTGGGCCGCTATCGCCTCGGCGGAGCTGGGGTTGTCCTGGACGATGCCGAGCGAGTTCAGCGGCACGCCCGTGGCGCCCGAGAAGAGCTTGGCGTAGGTCATGATGGCGTCGATGTAGGGCTGCGGCGAGACGCCGGAGAACTGCTGCAGCTCCGGGACGTTGCCGTCCTCGTCCCTCGTGGCTAGGAACCAGCTGCCCACGCGCATGAGCCACTTGCTCTTGCTCATCGCGTCGAACTGCTCGTCGGTGAGGCCCGTCGCGGCCATCATGGGGATGGCGTAGAATGCGCCGGACACGGCCATGTAGCGCAGCGTGCGCTCCACCTCGTCCACGAGGTAGCGCACCGCTCGCGTGATGCGGGTCTGGCCGAACGGCTTGGTGCCCGTCGGGCGGAAGCAGAAGGCCTCCATCATGGGCCGGTCGAGCGGCGTGGGCAGGGTCTCGGCGACCCATGACGTGCTGAGGACGCGCCGGAGCACGACAACGCGCCCCGGCAGGTGGAGGTTGGCCTGCACGGGCACCGGCTTGAGCCCTCCCCAGTCCGTGCGGCGCATGTCGGCGATGACGAGGCCGCTGCCGACGCGCTGCTCGGCAACGTCCCACGTCGCGACGGCGGTCTCCGCGCTGTGCATCCGCACGACCGCGCGGTCGCTGACGCGCTGGACGGTCGCGAACATGCACCCGTGCGTGAGCTCGCTCGCCACGGTGCGGTTGAAGGCGCCGGAGAGGTCGTTCTCGAGCTCGATGCGGTCGAAGTCCTCGTCCTCGTAGTCCCCCGCGAAGGTGAAGCCGTCCATCCGGACGCGCTCCGAGACGCTGGTCACGGCCTTGCGCGCCCAGTCGCTGCGCACGCCGGGGTCCACGCTGTCGGGGATGTTGTCGATGCCTATCCTGGGCGTCGGATGCTCGCCCTCGTAGTAGGCGTCGAGCGTGCGGTTGCGCGGCTCAACGGCCTGCGCGACCTCGACCAGCTCGTTGAGCGCATCCTTGTCGGCAGCGTCCAGCCCCGCCGCGCTCGTGATTCCCGAAAGGTCCATCAGCCAATCCTCAGCTTCCTCGCGGGGTTTCTCTTCGTCGTCTTGGCCTGCCACAGCGCGAGCGCGCAGGCCTCTATGAGGGTCGCGTCGGCGCCGCCCGCGTCCTCGAAGCCCACGCCGTCGCCGCCGATGCGGCGCTTCGCGGTGAGGGTCGCGGAGGCGGTCAGCTCGTCCTGCCCGTAGTGGGAGAGGTCGCGCTCGGCCACGGCGTTCGTGAGCATGGACACGGCTCTCGCCATGTCGCGCGGGCCTGCCGTGACGATTGCCTTCTTTGGAAAGCCCACGTCCGCGAGCCTCGTCGTGAGCGCCGCCGTGCTGCCGCCGTCGATGGCGACGGTCGCGACCTTGTCGCGGCGGGCGTCCAGCCACGCGGCCACCCAGCCGACGCCCTCGGAGAGCGGGCGGGTGTCCACCCACTCCACGTAGGCGGCGCCCTCGGCGGGGCGCAGGCAGTAGGCCAGCGTCGCGCGGTCGGGGCCGAACTTGACGCCGGCGCACGTGACGCGCGGCTCGGGCGGCTCGTCGGTCTCGCAGAGCGCCCACGCCTTTTCCGATATGACGTGCTCCACGGCGGCGGTCGAGGCGTCCCACCAGCCCAGGTACTCTCGGGCGAAGCTGTCGGGCGACGTCCTCCCCACGGTCTCGGCCATGTTGCGCATCGAGCGCTCCTTGATGCGGTAGCCCATCATGGGGTTGCACTCGTACCAGCGCTCCACGTCCTGCGTGTCGCCTATCTCGGTCGCGGCCCACTCGAGCCACCACGCGCCTCCAAGCTCGCCGCTGTGCGCATCGTCGTGGAGCCCGCGGAACACCGTACCTGGGCACTTCGCGTTCGGCGGCGTGCCGATGTAGATCATCTGCGGGTCGCCGGAGTCCGACGCGATGGTCGTGGGCATCATGGCGTCGCGCTGCTCGTCGGTGAGCTCCTGCGCCTCGTCAACGATGATGACGTCGTAGGTGCCTCCGCGCGCGCCGCTGTTGGTGCGGGTGGAGAACTCGATTACGGTTCCGTCTGCGAGGTAGATGCCCTCGGAGCCCTGCGCCTTGTAGATGCCCTGGCTGCCCGGCTTGAGCTTGCGGCGGAAGTCCTCGTGCGCCTCGATGAAGTCGCACATGAACTTGAACATCTTGCGCGTGGTGGAGCCGTTGTGCGCGCTGTAGAGGACGCTCCTGCCCTCCACGAAAGCGCACCACAGCGCGTAGTAGCGCGCCGCGAACGACTTCCCGTTCTGTCGCGGCCTGCTCAGCCCGATGGTGATGGCCTCGCACTCGCCCAGCTCGTTCTTGGCGAGGTAGAGCTCCATCTCGTACTCCTGCGCCGGGATGAAGCGCACGCCGTAGCCCTCGAAGAGCGCGACCGCCTCCGGGCCGTCGCTGTGGTCGCAGATGCCCACGCGCTCGAAGGTCGGCGTCTGGCGCCCGCGCCTCATGCCCCGCGCTTGTTGCGCGCCGCGTCGAGCGGGCTCGCATCGTCCTCCGGGTCCGGCAGCGCGTCGATCTCTGCCATGACCTCCATGAGGCGCTTGGAGAGGGCGGCGATGTCGCGCGCGCTGTCCTTGGCGTCGATGGTCTCGGCCACCGCGTCGCGCAGGGCCACGAGCGCCGTGCGCCGGTCGCCGGTCCTGACCGCCTCGAGCAGCGTCATGCGAAATCACCGTCCTATAGCTATGGAAATGAAAAAAGCCCGTCTCCGGGCCTGTGGAAATAGCGGATATCTGTTTTGGCGCTATGCCGCGGGGCGAGCCGTCGGCCCACGGGGAGGGGATGCCCCCCTAGCCCTCTCAGAGCGCGCCAGACGAGCGCTTGGGGTGCCTCACTGGTGCTTGACCGGAGCGTCCGGCGGCACCCCTCAGAACGGCTCTCGCGCCCTCGCAGAACGCGAGCGCCGACGGCCACGGCCCGAATCGTGCGCGGACCTCGGAGCGGACGGCCTCGACGCGACCCATGGGCTTGTCCCCGCGCCATTGATTACAGACCCTATGACTCCCCGCCACGTTGGCCGGGTCTATCGGCGAGCCGCCCTTGGACACCGGCATCAGCTCGTCCAGCTCGAAGGCGAGCGGCGTGCCGGCGGGCGCGTCCGGCGGGATGGGAAGGCCGCATATGTGGCACGGCTCCCCCATGGCGCGGACGCGGGCTACGAGGGCGCGGCGCCGGTGCCCGTTGGAGTAGCGGGATGCCGACACGTCCACCGCCCCCTCACGCAAAGGGCCGCCCCGAAGGACGGCCCTTGACTGTCTCGCGCTCGTGCGCACCATACCTATATCACAGCGGAGGCGGTGCCGGATGGTTCCGCATGGTTCCGCGTGGTGCCGATTTTCGCCGGCGCATGAAAAAAGGGCCGCAGCCCGAAGGCCACGGCCCACATGTGGGGAGCGAGCGGAGCGTTCCCTTCAATCTGAAGCTGTCCCCGTCCCTCCGAGCACGTTGTCCCACCCGAAGAAGTCAATGGCGTCAAACCCCTGTTGGCACAGGTCGCGCAGGCTGCGCCGCGACCACTTGCTGTACCCGAGCAGCGCGGCGACCTCCGGCCACGGGCGCGCGTCCACGTAGCGGAAGCTGATGCAGTCCGCCACGGCGGAGCCCATGAGCGCGTCGAGCCCGCCCTTGCCGGACTCCTCGCCGTAGAGCACCCTGCACGCGAGGTCGATGAGCGCATAGTCCTCCTCGATGCGCTCGCGCATCCTCTCCTCGTAGTCCATGCGCGCGTCTGTCGCGGCGGTGCGGTCCGACGTGTGGCCGGAGCGGCCCTGCGCCTCGTAGCCCTGCGCACGAACGCCCTCGCGGGCCTCCATCCGGAGGAGCGTAAGCCTCGTGCGCTCGGCCTCGCGGCTGGCCTCGCGGACGGACTCAAAGAAGTCTCGAGCGCTGCTGTAGTCCTCAAGTCTCGGCTCGCGCAAAACCCTACACCTCCGCTTTAGGCTTCTCACATTCTAGCAGGTAGTGGCATTAGTCGTTCGTTCGTCAGGAACACCCAGCGCCTCGCGGATGCGTCGGGCGTAGCCTCCGACGAGTACGAAGTTCTTCTCGGCATCCATCTCGTCGGCCAATGCCAGCAGCGCCTCGAGGTCGCAGGACGGTCGCAGCGACGCTATGCGAGAAATCGCCTGTTCAGGCGTATGGCCGTCCCACTCGGGAGCGCGGACAAGCTCCTTGCAGTCGAATATGTCCCAGTACGGGTCGATGTCGTAGTGGTACGTCGCCTGGCCTTGGGGCGTCTCGACGCCGACGATGAACATCCCGTCGTACATCGTGCCGTCGCGATGGAGCCTGGACTTCCACGCGATCTCGCGGTAGTCTCGCACCACCACGGAGAACAGCCTCGCCCTGTGGTCGTACAACTCGTCGAACGTGTGGTACCCGTCGCTCGTGTCACCGGTTATCGGCTGCGGCTCTATGAGGTCGGCGAGGCGGTCGAAGATTTCGTCCCCCGCCTCGTAGTCGTGGTCGTACCCGAGGGCGAGAATCAGGTCGTCGCACATCCACGGGTAGCCCCGCTCCTCGCACTCCGCCTTCGTCTCCCGCAGCCTCCGCGCCACCTCGCGGCGCTCCTCGTCAGTCGGCATTAGATCACCTTCCCCTCTCGCACGCGCTTCTGGAGACGCTTCACGGCTGTCACGAGGTCGCCTCGCTCGTCGTCCGGGTCGATGTCGAGCACGGCTATCTTGAGGACGGCAAGCTCCTCGGATATGTGCCCGGCGTTGATGGCCTTGGTTAGAGCGTCGGCAAGCTCCTCGTTTCGATCGTGGGCGCGCAGGGCGCTCGCCTGGCCGTCCATCTGGTAGCACTCCCAGTAGTAGTCGGCCTTCTGCTGGTACTTGTCGCGCAGCTTCTCTAGGCTCATTCCTCCACCAGCCTCCTCCCGCACATGGGGCAGTACTTTGCGCGAAACGTCATGGTCCTCTCGCGGTCGGTGACGTGGACCACGCAGCCGTATATGTAGGCGTGCCCGTACTTGCCGCCGCCCTTGACCTGTATGTCCTTCGGCGGCCACTTGCAGTACTTGCAGCTCATTCGCCCACCTCGCTCTCGCTCTTCGGAAGCGGAACCGTTATCGCCCCGTCATCGACCTTGACGCCGAGGTCAACCAAACGCTCCATGAGCGTCATGGCCGCCTCGATCTCCCCCACCGTTCCCTCGACCTGGTGGCCGTCAAGGTACAGCGACAGCGTCCCGGACATGCGGTCCACCCTCACGTCCAGGGTGTCGTGACCCTTGCCCTGCCGGTGGTTGCCCAGCCAGTCTCGGTACCGGTTTCCAACCTCCACGGACAGCGTGACGTCGGGCCCGTACCCCACCCACGTGAGCTCGACTCCGATCTCCTCGCCGTCCAGCTCGACCGTTCGCAGCCACGACGCGTCGGCGTCCCCTCCGGCGAACCTCTCCATGGTGAGGTCCCACCACTCGCTGGCGCGGAACGCCTCCATGGTGTCGTAGCTGGCCAGCGTCTCTAACTTGGTCCTCAGCGACATCGAGTGGCCGTTCTGTCGGACCTCCTCGATGACGTGGGTGTGGAGCTCCACGTTGACCCTGTCCGAGAACGGGACCACGTGCCAGCTCATGCTGTCCACCATCCCGACCTCGGGGTCGGCCCCCTTGCGAACGTTCTCGTACCTCAGCTGGCCGTCGAACCACTCCTTCGACGTCTCGCGCATGAGCCACAGGTCCTCGAACGTCCTGGGCTCCATGGTCTCCTCGCTCACTCGTCCACCGCCTTCCCGTCCGTGATCCGCCCCATCTCCCGGTTGCGCCGCTCGCACGCCTTGAGGTACGGCCTGAAGTCCTCCACGCCCAGCGCGGCCACGAGATTGAGCGTGGCCTGGACGACGTCGGCGCAGCAGTAGAGCACGATGTCTCGGTAGGCTTCTTCGAGAGTTCGTGTGCTCCTGTCGCCGTAGCGGTATGCCAACATCGCGTCATCGACGTCGCCGGCTGCGCCCTTGATGTCACGCACGAATTTTGTCTTGTCGCTCATGTCGTCGAACCGTCGGACGCTGCCGACGCGGACCCACTTGCTCTGCGTCATTCCGGCCACCTCTCCCTGTGCCTCTCGTCCTCCTTGGCCCAGTCGCCGCACGTGGCGTTGACGCCGGTCACCGGACACTCGAAGCGCGGGAGCCCGTCGGGGTCGAACTCCCCGCAGAAGACGGGCGGGTGGCGGAAGCACTGGCCCGTGCTCTTGCGTTCGCCAGGCTCGCTGAGCGCGTCCCAGAAGCCGCATGTCTCGCATCGGCGCTTGGGCGGCTTGCAGACGCTCATCGCTCCACCGCCTCCCCCACGGCGCCCGGTATCATCTCGCGGTACCACTTCTGCTTAGGCGCCTTGTCGGCGAGGGCTGAGGCGGCCTCCCTCACGACCTGCTCGCGGCAGTCAGCGAGGATGCCGTCGACCATGGAGTTCACGAACCCGGAGCGGCTGTAGCTGCTTCCCGTCAGCCCGAGCTCCTTGCGGCACTCGACCTTGAGGTCCTCGATGATCTCCCGCGTCGCGAGCCTCACGACCTCGCGGCGAATCGCGTCGTCGTCGATGTTGACGCCGAACTGGATGATGTGCTCCATCACCTTCTCCTCTCTCCCCACGCGCAGAAGCCGTCCGGCTTGACCGGCCAGACCCCTGGCTCGTCGTCGTAGTAGTCCCACTGCGCGAAGTGAAGGCAGTCGATCATGCCCGCATAGCTGCTCGAGTCGCAGAACGGGTCCCCGTGCCTGCAGTCACGGCACCGCACGACCTCCTCGCGCGGGATGTAGTCGGTGTGGGTCTCTCCGGCGTACGCCTCAAGGTGCGGCACGGCGAGGCATACGTACTCGCGGTTCATCACTCGCCCCTCTCTCGCTCGGCCAGCGCGCGGCAGCGGCGCACAATGTCTCTGGCCTCCTCGCGGAGGTCGCGCGCCGTCTCCTCTGTCGCCATGAATCCCTCGGCGATGTCCTCCTCGATGCGCTCCCAGCTGTCGGGCGGCGCGGGCTTGGTGTGGGTGAGCTGCGACGGCTGCGGGTAGCAGGTGTAGCGATAGCCAGTCCCCTTCTCCTTCTCGCGGCACTGGACGCCGCCTGGCACGTGATCGGCCTCTCCGTCATCGAACACCTCAAGCTCCTCGCCGCCGTGGAACCCGAGGCACGGGAACTCGTCGCACCACTCGCCGGTGAGCAGGTAGACCGTATCGCCCTTCTTGATTGGCGCGCCGTCCGCGTCCAGCACGGGGCGCTTGTGGGTGAGCTCGCGGGTGAGCCACCAGCCGTTCGCCTTGATTCCGTCGACGCCTTCGTAGTGGCACGTGACGTGGCGCTCGTGGTCGTTCTCGATGCTCAGGACCTGCAGCTCATCGCCATTCGTATCCCACACCGTCTGCCCGACCTCCAGCGGCTCGCCGTCGGCTGCGAGGACGGCGGTATGGATTTCGGAAACTGGCTTGATTATTCCGTCATGGCTCATCACCTCGACCGCGCCGTTGTTGTAGATGCTCACGGCTTCAAGTACTCCGAGGTCTGGCTGGTATGGCGTCTTGAAATCGACCTTGCGCCCGTCAACAGTCGGCCACTCCATGCCATCGGGCATGGCCCTCCTGCGCAGCTCGGCGTTCTCGCGCGTGAGGTCGCCGACGCGGTGGCCAAGCTCCTCGATGCGCACCCTGCGCCGCCCGAGCGCCGCGTGGCTCTCGTCTATCTGGCGCTGGAGCCGCGCGAGACGCTTCTCCATGCATGAGCGCGGAACGGGGTCGGCGTAGTAGTCCAGGCACCCCCAGCGTCGCCTCACCGCGTCCAGCCCGCCGTGCTTGCGCACCCACTCCCACGCCTCGTACGCGTCGTGTCGCACGGTCTCTACGTCGCAGCCCCGCTCGTCCTCAAGCTCTATCTGGTCGGCGATTTCGCAGAGCAGGCCGTTGAGGGTCTTACCGTCCCCCTCGACGGTGTCGTACTTGTCCTCTCTGTATGCGCGAATAATGCCCCAGAGGTAAATCTTGCACGTGTCTTTCGCCAGCTCGCGCAGGCGCTCGGTTCCGGTCATTCAGAGCACTCCTTCCGATGTCGACGCATCTCTCGGTCAACTCTCGCCGCGCTCTCCCTCGCCTCCTCGACCTCCCACGCCCTCAGGCGGCACTCGCGGCGGAAGAGGCACAGCTCGCACTCCCCGCCCTCGTAGAGGCCCATGCAGTCCGGCTCGCCGTGGCTCCGGCGGCGCCGCGTCGCGTCACCCGCGGCCATCTGAGCCCCCGCACGCCGCGCCGAGGACGAGCGCGCACCCCATGACGGCAAAGCCCGCCCACGGCTCGAGCGCGAGCCCTACCGCGACGGACACGAGCGCCAGCCCGACAACGAGCAGGCACCCCCTTGCCCCCGAGCTCTCGTCGCTCATGCGACCTCCTCTCCTCGTCGAAGCTCCTCGTCTTGATCACTCGATCCCCCTCGTCCATGAGAAGGCGCCCCAGAGCTGCATCGGTACTGCGATGCCGGAGCGGCCCCCCTTGTTCTTGACAACGTTTATGACCGCCTCGCGCCATCCCTTGCCCTCGCGCTCGCCCTTCGTGATCACGCACGCGGCCCACGCGGAGTAGCCGACCACGCCTGAGCCGCGAAACCAGTCGAGCGTCGGCTCGTCGTCCTGCCTCGAGAGCTTCCTGAGGCTGCTGAGCACGAGCATCGGGAATCCTCCCCAGAGGCTCAGGCGTTGGAGCCTGCCTGACACCTCCGAGACGCGCCCGTACTCGCCCTTGTCGAGCTCCGGCTCGCCGCTCTGGTACTGCTGCACGTAGTCCACGACCACGAGCGCCGGCGTCTCGCCTGCGTCGGCGAGGTCGCGCAAGAGCCGCTCTATCTGCCCGACGTCGGTCATCGAGTCGACGACGGCGAGCCATCGCGCAGGGCCGTCGTCCCAGTGGGCGCACGCCATAAGGGCCGCGTCGCGCCTGCGCAGCTCGAAGGCGTCCCTTGACGGGTCGGGCGAGCGCATCGGCGCGAGCTGCCGGCGCATCGCCGGGAGCGCCGACCAGGAGAACGGCCCGCATCCCCACGAACCCGCATGGTCGACGCTCCACGCGCTCATGCATCGTGAGACGACGTTGCCCCAGGAGTCGTCGAGCGTGAGGTAGAGCACCCGCTCTCCGCGAGACGCGACGTTGGCCGACGCGTGGCACGCGAGCGCGGACTTTCCGGCGCTGGCCACGCCGCCGACGACCGTGACCCCCGGCATGAGGCCGCCGCCAAGTGCGTCGTCGAGCGGGGTTCCCGTGGGAAGCGGGTCAGGTCCGCCGAGGTAGCAGTCGACGGCCCACCCGCGCGGAGGGGCGCAGCGCTCGCGCGCCTCGTCCCACGCGCTCATACGTCAGGCGGCGTCGGGAGCTCACCGTCCGGGACGTCCCAGGGCTCAGAGCAGGGCTCGGGCGCCGGCGCGTCAGCGCCCGGCGCATCGCGCCATGTAGGAGAAGGGAGAGGAGAAGCTATCGCTTCCCCTCCCTTCTCTTCTTTTCTATTCGCTTTCGCACCCCTTTGCGACCCCTTAAGGCCCCCTTTAGGCCACCTTTGCTTTGGAACGCCGCGAGCCTTCTTGCCGTTCTCTCGCCCACGCCTTGCTATGTCACGGGACTGTATGGCTTGCCCGGCCATGATCTGGTAGGCCATTCCGAGAATCGGGTTGTCGGAGAAGTCGGGCTCCTCGCCGTCAAAGACCTGAGCGCAAAGCGCCATGACCAGCCGGTAGCCATCCTCCGGCGTCGGGGCCATCTTGAGGGCCTCGTAGTAGCTGTCCCAGAACTTGAAGCTGTCGGTCGCCATCACTCGCCGCGTGCCAGCGCGTAACCGATGCTCGAAGTGTCGCGAACCATCTTGAGCAGCGCGCAGCACGAGTAGTCGTCGTTTCCGCTCTCAAAACACCACTCGCACTCGTTCTCGATGCACCTTGACCACTGGCGGCACGCCGCCGACACGACCGGGCAAAAGGTCTTCCCGTCATGGTCCTTCTTGTACCTTACGCTTGACACCTTCTCACCTCCTCGCAGCATGAAGGGGGCCTCCGAAGAGGCCCCGTAATTACGTCAGTTGTCTAGGTCACTCTAGAAGGGGATGTCCTCGTCCGCGATGTCGAGAGCGGGCACCGGGGGCGCGGCCACGGGTGCGGGTGCAACGGGAGCGGGGGCAGGTGGCGCGGCTGGGGCCTTGGTGACCTGCTGCTCGGGCGGGTACGGGGTGCCCTGCAGCTCCTTGGGGCGCGCGTCGCGGCGCTCGGCGAGCTTCGGGTCGAAGTTCCCTGCGATCGCGTCCGCCGCAGGGAGCACGTAGGAGAGCTCGACGCCCTCGCGCTGCTGGCCGGCGTGCTTGCCACGCTTGGGGACGTAGAGGTAGCGACGGAAGACGCAGCCGACCCACTTTCCGACGAGCTGGCGCTCGCCGCCGTCGACGTCCTGGTAGACGAATCCCTTGTTCTGGGCGGTGCCCTCCACGGCCTCGACGAGCGCCTTGTAGCGTGCCCAGTCGATACCGGGCGCGTCGAAGGAACTCACGAAGTACTTATAGGTGTGCCGCCAGTGGTTCTCTGGGTCGGCGAGGTCCTGCGTGTCCATGAGCCTCTTGGTCTTTTGGTCGAGGACGTTGAGGACGAGCCCGATGTAGGGGCTCGACTCCTCCGTCCCGTCCTCGACCTCGTGGATTAGGCAGGCGTAGCCGCCGGGGGCGAGCATGCCTCCCGCGCCGCCCTGCCTCGCCTCGACCTGACCGAAGTTTCCGTTTGCTCGCATAAACTTTTCTCCTTACTCGAAGTCGGGGACGACCTCGGAAGCGATGGTATCGTCGCTGGAGTCGTCGTCCACGAGGCTGTCCTCATCAAAGCTGGGAATCTCGGGCTCGGGCACGTAGTAGGAGACGGCGCGCGGGTCCTCGGCGGGCATCTCCTCGGCGACGTAGGTCCCCTTGAAGCACCCCGGGTAGAGCTCGCGCAGCGCCTGCGCCTTGGCGACCTTGCGGATCATGGTCGCCGGCTTTGCGTCCCACATCGTGTTGTCCTGGTCGTACTCCTCGAGCGCCACCTCGACGTGGACCGGGTGGCTGCGCCCCTTGTCATATGCTGTCGCCCACCCGCCGACGAGCGTCCAGCCCTTGGGCAGCACGCAGCCGTCGAACTTCCTCATGTCGGCGTCTCCGTAGCTCGCGATGACGCCGCTCTCCATGCCGTCGTAGCCCTCCTGCATTGCCGCGACGCGCTGGTAGTAGTCGATGCTCGGCATGATGGTCGGGCGCCCCTTGAAGACGCCTATGTGGCAGTCCCCGGCGAGCGGGTTCATGCGCAGGGCGGCGCAGCGGGCCATGATCATCGCGACGTTGCGGTCGGTCATGGCGGGCCTGTCCTTGGCGCTCACGAGCTCCTCGATTACCTTCTTGGGCGTGAGCTCAAGCTCGAGCCCGTCCGTGGTCGTGTACTTGACTATCTCTGACACTATTCCTCCTTAATCTGCATAAGACTTAGAACCTGTACTTCCTCTCCTCCCCCGCCTTGCGGTAGTGGCCGTGGTACCCGCTCATGCGCACGCACCGCATGACTGCGGGCATGTCCTCCTCGTCGGCTACGATGCGCTCTATGCCGCCGAGCCGGTAGACGGAGCAGGTCTCGCGGTCGGTCGGCTCCCTCGGGACGGCCATACGCATCGCGTAGAGCGTGCGGTCGATGACGTGCCGGTCGTCCCCCTCGGCGAAGAGGTCATGGAAGAGGCCGTCGGCGCGGACCCACCACGGGTGTGGCTGCCTCTCGGCCCACTCCCTGCGCTCCTCGACCTGCCTTTGCAGCGCGGCCTGCCAGGACTCCGTCACCGGTCGCCCCGCATGAGCGCGCAGGCCGTCGAGTACGGCATGCACACCCACGTCTCGTCGGCGGCGTCGAGCCACCCGTCGTTGACCATGAGCGGCAGGGCGATTCGGGAGAGGTCGCGCAGCGTCACCCAGCAGAATGCCTCGCCGACCGAGTGGTTGAAGTTCTTGACCACGAGCAGGGCGAAGTCCGCGTCGGCGTTCTCGCGCTCGTCGAGCGTCTGCCGCTGGTACTCCGCGAGGGCCTTGGCGCCCATGTCGCGGACGCGCTTGCACTCGATGATGCCCTCGTATCCGTGAGCGAAGAGGCCGTGGATGTCGCCCATGTCCTTCGCGCCGTGGAGGGCGCGGCGCTCGATGCGCTCGTCGCCGAGCTGCTCCCTGGTGTAGCGCACGACGGCGGTCTCCCACGACGTTCCGAGCGCCTTGGGCTTGGTCTTAGGCATCGGCGCCCCCGAGCAGCCCCACGACGGCGGACGGCAGCTCAGCCCCGAGCGCGGCGCCGACCTTGGGGACGGAGACGCGCAGGGTCGTCCCGAGCCACGCGGCGGGCTTCTCGTAGTCCTCGACGCGGCACCCGTCGGGCAGGATGCCGTCGGCGGTCGCAGCGGCGACCACGGCGTCGCGGGTCCTGCCGTCCGCGAGCAGGCGCTCGAGCGCGTCGCGTCCGTCGTCGGAGCTGCGCAGCCAGTTGAGCATCGCCGCCCTGTTCGACATCACCACCCGCGTCCCGATCTCGGGTTTTGAGACTCGGGCCGAGAGCGTGCCGACCTCCTGCCCGTTGATGATGATGCGGCGGCGGTCGGTGCCGTCCTCCTCGAAGTCCGCCCGCAGGGCGTCGTCGCACTCCGTGCGCAGCGTCGGCGCGCCGTGCGCCCCGCCGCGCGGGTTTGTCATTTCCTTGATCGCCTTGCCCATGGCCTCCGCCACGGCGAGGCGCTGGATGTCCGTCAGCTCCATCTAGTCCCTCCTCGGAGTGAAGCACTCCTCTATGTCATCGGTGTTCGAGCGGTCTACCACGTAGGGCGTGCCGTCCCATTCGCACGACCCGCAGAAGGACAGCGCGCGCTCCACCTCGACGGACAGCCCGAGCGTCCCGCCAAGCTCGCGGAAGTAGGCGCAGTTGACGCACCTGCGCTCGACCGGCGCCTCCTCCATGTGACGCTCCGACGCGCCCAGCACGCAGCTCTCCGCCGCGCGCACGGCCTCAGCCTCGCTCTGCACGTCGCGCCTCCTCCCTGTGCCACGCCTGCGTGACGCGCGTCTCGGGCACCCCCGCCTTGCTCGCCACCTGCCACGCCGTGAAGCCGCGCCGAAGCATCTCGTGCGCCCAGCGCTCGAACGGCTCTCCAGTCGTGCAGGCGGGGGGCCTCCTCCACCTCGCCATCGCTACCACCACCCGTCCGCCGTCATGACGGCCAGCGCGCAGAGCAGCATGAAGGCGAGCGCCGCGCCGGGGTGGCGCTCGAAGATTGCGTCGATTCCGCTAGACACCGACCACCACCGGCCTCTCCATGACGTAGCGCAGCTGCGAGACGAACACCATCCGCCCGCGCTGGTAGCCCATCGGCATGACGGCCGGGAGGATGCCCCGCCTGATGCGCTTCTGGATGCGGTCCCTGCTGTATCCGGTGATGAGCGCGGCCTCGGCCACGCTGACCGGGCGCTCGCCGTCCTCCGGCGGCGGGCACCCCCACGTCGTTGCTGGTATACTCATGTGTGACCTCCGTTGGTCTTTGCCCTCGCCGTGAGCCACCACGACGGGGGCGCTCCTTTTGGCATCGATAAACAGAAAATCCGGTCAAGCCCTCCCGGCCCCGCCACCGCCGCCGCCACGGGTCACGTGCGCCCGGTGGGCGAAAGGAGTAGTCCCCGCCGTTGCTGGTGGCATCCCTTGTCATGCCGTCTTCGCAGCGCCGTTGCGGCGCGCCCAGGTATCGCGAAGCCAATTTCCCTGGGACGCGGAGCCATGGCGACGGCGATGGCCGGGCCGGTCCTGCGATAGCCTCGTCTCGTCAGCAGGGAACGTGGAAAGGGGAACCCATGCCGGACTTCGAGGACTTCTTGACGACGCTCGGCGACGACGCCGAGCGCGACGAGCGCACCATCGCGCTCCTCCGCGCCTACCACTCCTGGCTCGTCCCCGAGCTGCGCAGGTCGGCCCTGCAGGCCGCCGTGTGCGCGCTCGGCGCCGTCGCCGAGCAGTGGTCGATGGAGGAGGGCACCCTGTAGCGCCCTTGCGCGCCCACCGCGCCGACGGCTCGCCGAGTCGCGGGGGGCGGGTAACGGTCGCCCCCGACGAGCCGCCAGCGTGGCGGGCGCGCGTACTTATGACGGTTCTTCTCTGAGAGCCGACAACATGCGGATTGCAGACGCCACAGGCTCCCCCTGCTCGCGCCAAATCCGGTATCCGTTTCTCAAGGTACGAGGCCCGACGGCCCGGCGGGACGCGGCGCCCGCGCGCTTCCACGTGGCCTCACCAGCCCGCGCGGCCTTCACACGCCGCGCCCCGGCGGGCCGTCGGTGACGTGCTAGGCCAGCGCGGCCTGGCGGCAGTAGCGCCGGACCATCCACGCGAGGCCATTGGGCGTCACCACCGCGTAGGGGTCGCGCAGGTGCCTGACGCCCTCGGAGTCGAGGTAGGTCTTCTGCACGTTGCGCAGGTAGCCGCGCTCGATGGCGGCCGCCGTGGCCTGGTTGCTGTGCTGGCACACGAGGCCGTCGGCGCGGAGCAGGCCGAAGAGACGGCGCTGCCCGATGCTCGCGTCCTGCTGCTTCAGCTGGCGCGCGGCCTCCGTGACCGTGATGCAGCCCACGGCGTCGAGCGTGGTCTCGGCGTAGTCGGCCATCGGGCGCATCCGCTCGTTGGACTCGGCGAGGATCGCGATGCGCTCGCGCTGCTCGCGGAGCTGGCGGTCCTTGGCGTCCATCTGCCGCTTGGCGGCGAGAAGGGCGCGGGCCATGAGGGTCGCGTCGTCCTCGGTGCCGTCGCTGGCGACGTAGGCGCCGTCGCGGCGGAGCGCGGGCAGCACCTCGTGGGTCACCCAGCGCTGGAAGGCCTCGACCGTTGCACGGGTCGCGTCATCGCCGATGCACGCCGAGCGACGCATCATCACTGCGTGATAGAGTCCCGGCTCGTTGATGACCCTCATTCGCTGGTCACCGCCGGGGGTCCCCACAATCTGGGTACCCTTCTCGTCATCAAAAAGGTTCCGGGCAAGCTTGTCGGCGTCCCGGTACCCGAGCGCCTTTGCGACATCGGTCGCGACGAACCACGGCTCGCCGTCCACGGTGAGGGCGCGGATGGTTCCGAAGCTGGCGGACTCGAAGGCCTGAATTGCGTTGGTCATTGGTGTTCCTCCTCTCTTGATTCGGTCGGAGTATGTCTTGGCGGTTGGTAGTGCTACGAAGCCTCTACCTCACGCCTCATGTCCGCGAGCACTCTGTAGAACTCGGAGCTCGCGCACGCCTCATCGAGGATGTCCTCGATGGCATCGAGGTTCGCGAGGCGTTCCTCCTTCTCGGATGGGAGGTCGCCGTCGGAAGCAAACAGATAGTCGAGCGTCATACCAGGGAAGAATCGATTCTTGATTTCCTCCGCCTCTTGCACAGTGATTGGAATTCGCTCGTTGACCTTCAAATTGAAGTTGCTCGTTGACATGCCGAGAAATTCGGCAACATCTGCCTGGGATACCTTCACGCGAGCCATCTCTGCTTTCAGATTACAGAACGCCATATTTCTCACCCCCGTTTCGGGATTCCGTAATTCCGTAACGATTACATCCTATACGGAGTTCCGCAATTTTTCAATGGGATTGGGGAGAATTGTTACGATATTCAAGAATATCGAGTCTCATTTACGCGATTACGCATTTTGAGGAGGTGCTTGAGATGGGGAAACTCGAAGATGAGCTAAAAGAAATCATCAGCTTCCGTTATGGAGGAGTGCCAAAGTTCGCCAATGAAATCGGGATTCCGAAATCAACCATCTACACGGTTCTAAACAAGGGAATTAGCGGCGGGTCCGTTAGCACGGTACTCACCATGCTCTCGAAGCTCGGAATCGACTCAAACTGGATTCTCAAGAATCGACTCATTGAGGTTGGCAACGAGCCGGACGAGTTCTACGACTGCCCACTCTACGGATCCATCGCAGCCGGCACTCCCATCGAGATGGTCGAGGTCGAGGACACCTTCCCAGTCCCCTCCGAGATGCACCGCCGATATCCGGATGCCTTCCTCCTGCGCGTCGAGGGCGAGTCCATGAACCGCGTGCTCCCCAACGGCTGCATGGCCCTCGTGGACCCGTGCGATACGGTCGAGTACGACGGCGAGCCGTACGCAGTCTGCGTGAACGGCTACGACGCGACGATAAAGCGCGTGAGGGTGCTTGCCAACGGGTTCGAGCTGGACCCGGACTCTACTGACCCGACCTATAAGCCCGTGGTCTACGACTACGGCGTAGAGGATACTGAGACGATTACCGTCATAGGCCGTGTGGTCTGGTACTGTGTGCCGTTTGATTGGGGGTTCTAATGGATCCGGTCGATGACGTCAAGACGATTGCGGAGGCCGGAGGAACGGTGCTTTCCGGCACGAGCAAATTCATGGACTCGCTACTCAAGCTCCGCCCCGGACTTGCCGTAGCAAGCGAGGCACGTGGAGTAGCACACGCCAGCTCGATTATGCTCGACACTATTGAGGAAACGATCAACCGATGCAGGAAGATGGGACTCCCGCAGGAGACCACGGATGCTATGTGCCTACGCGTCGCAAATGAGTTCGGAAGATCGGAGAATCTGTCTTCATGCCTGTCGTTCGCTCAAGATGTGGTTGGGGATGACTTTGACGCGAGCGGCATAGACCACGGCTGGTTCCTGAAATGGTCGGGACACGCATCGGAACAGTGCGACGACGAGATGAGAGTGATTTGGGGAAAGCTTCTTGCCGGAGAGCTCGAACAGCCAGGCACATACACAAAGCGTGCCATGTCGATTCTTTCCGACATGAGCCGTGACGAGGCTCTTGTTTTCTCGAGACTGTGCTCTGCGTCCATCTTCGCTAATCCTCAGAGCAACCGCTCGCTAGTTGCGGTTCTTCGCAAAGACAACGCAGGCGGAACGTATAACGACGGCCTTATTAAGGTTGAAGATCTCGACACACTTTCGTCCCTTGGGCTGATTACAACGATGACCTGGCCCACCCAGCATCTCCCAGGAAATCAACTTGGGCTAATAGAGGTAAACGGACAGATCTTACCCATGAGGAACCCATCAGGTGAAGCGAAATCTATCGTTTTTTCCCAAATGAGGTACCTGAAAGAAGGGCTGATCCTGTCAACTCTTTGCGAAGTGGGGTCATATGAACATCTGCCCCAAATTGTCGATGAGGTCATAACGGCCTCAGGGCTTGTCAACCATCTCTAATCACGACTAGCTCAATTCGAGCAGAAGTGATTGACGACATATTGCTGGAGAGGGAGGAGCACAAGTAATGAAACGTAAAGTAATCGCGGCCGCGCTAGTTGGCACGCTCGCGCTCGTCGGCTGCACCTCGCAACCCGCCGAAACAGTGGACGAGACTCCGGTGATTGAGGATGCCACCATGGAGGAGGAACCAGAAGAGGCGGTCGAGGAGGAGACCGAGCCGGATGTCAAGACGGCGGCAGTAGGCGAGCCGATTACCTACGCCGCCAACACTGGCGGCTCCTTCATCGTAACGGTAGACGGTCTCGAATGGAGCCAGCTTGCCACCGACAACAGTGGCTTCGGCGATGGATACTACATGGGTTTCCTGCTCTTCACACTGACTAACGACGGCGTAGACACTTCCACCCCGTCAATGCGTCTTGGCAGGATGTGGCTTGAGGACGCCGACGGAGTGACAGTCAGTCCCGCAAATACTGGCTTCAGCTACGGCGAATACGGCCTCGGATTCGACTACAGCTTCGAGCTGTACGAGGACGGCCAAACCGTGCGCGTGGCCGTACCCTTCATGCTCCGTGAGGGATCCACGGACTACACCGCCGTAGTTGATGGCGTGCGTGTGCCGCTGACTCTCACCGAGGGGGACCGCCCCATAGCCTAGCCACAAAAAACCGCGCCCGCAGGGTCCGCCAAGACAAGCCTGCGAGCGCAAGTGAGTCCACCCTACGACAGGATGGAGGACACCATTATGCCACGTAAGAGACACCGCAGCACGTGGGGCACCAACGAGGACGCCGGAAACGGCAGGCGCCGCCTGCGCTACTGGGCCGACCTTCACGACGGGCGCGGGTACGTCCGCCACTCCGTGACCATAGTCGGCTCGCGCCGCGACGGCGACGAGGCGCTCGCGCGGCTGCGCGTGGAGCACTCGCAGGACAGGCCCACGCCCACGCTCAGGCAGGCGTGGGAGGCGTGGTACCTGCCGGACCTCATGGACCGATTCGAGCGCGGGGAGGCGTCGAAGTCGACCGTCAGCAACTACCTGAGCCGCTGGGAGAGCCACATACGACCGGCCTTCGGCGAGCTTCCCGTAACGGACGTGCGACCGCTCGACATACAGTCGTGGCTGCTGTCCGGCATGACGCGCTCGATGGCGAGCGCAAGCCTGTGCCTTCTCCGGCAGGTCCTCGATATGTGCGTTAGGTACGAGGCGATGGATCACAATACGGCTGCCGCGCGGTACCGCCTGCCGCGCGGCATCGAGCGCGTGAGGCCCAAAGACGTGCTGACGCTCTCCGAGACCGTCTCTGCCATCGACGCCGCTCGCGGGACCGTAGCATACCTGCCAGCCATCCTGTGCGGCCTCTCGTCGTGCCGCGTCGGCGAGGCCTTCGGGCCGCGCGTCGACATGGGCGAGGTGCGCACAGTGACGGCCAGCGGCATGACTGTTGCTGTAGTTGACGTGACGCGGCAGATAGACGCGCGCGGCCACGAGCTCCCGTCGCTCAAGACGCCCCAGAGTGAGCGCCCCGTCATCGTCCCGGAGCCATGGTCGGCTGACGTCATCGCCCAGGAGGGTCCGTGGCTGTGCGACGACGGGTGCGGAAGCCCAGTGTCTCGCAGGGCCGCGCGCGACGCCTGGCTCGCGTCGTGCGAGCGCGCAGGGGTCTCTCCCATCCCGCTTCAGAACCTCCGGAACTCGTGGCGCACCTTCATGCGCTGGGAGCTGGGCGTTGCGGAGGACATGCTGGAGTCGATGATGGGCCATGCCGGTCGAAATGTCGGCGAGATGCACTACGACCGCCCACGCGAGGAGGTTTTCGCGCAGACGGTCGCAGGCGCTTGGATGCGCTATCGTGCCGCAGGAAACGGGTGCAATAGGGACGATTTGGGACAATCCGCATCACATTAAACCGTCTACCTGCGATTTTATTAAGATGTCTACACAGCGACAATGTTGACCAAACGGCCCTTGATGACGATGACCTTCTTGATGTTCTTGCCGGCGAGCTGCTCGGCCACGGCGTCCTTGGCTGCCTCGGCAACCTCGTCGTCGGTGGCGTCGGCAGCAACCGTCACACGGCCGCGCACCTTGCCCTTGATCTGGACCGCGATCTCCACCTCGTCGGCCTTGGCGGCCTCAGCGTCAAACTCAGGCCAGGCCGCGTTGTAGACGGAGCCATCCTGGGAGAGCGCCTTGTGCCAGAGCTCCTCGGCCCAGTGCGGGCAGATCGGCGCGAGCATCGTCACGATCGCGTGCGCCACGGCAAAGCTGAGCGCCGGGTCGCGCTTCTCGGCGGGCACGTCGTTCACGTACTTGGACGCCGCGTTGGTGATCTCCATGACGGCCGAGATGGCGGTGTTGAACTGGCCGCGGTCGAAGTCGGTGGTGCACTTGATACCCATGCCGTTGAGCGTGCGCCAGAGCTCCTTGCCCGCCGCGTCGAGGGTGCCCGCGCTCGCGGCACCGGCGGCCGCGCCCTGGCTGAGCAGCCAGACGACGCGCCACGCGCGCTTGATGAAGCGGTTGGCGCCGGCAACGGCCTCCTCGTCCCAGTTGAAGTCCTTCTCGGGCGGGGCGATGAAGAGAATGGCAAGGCGCA
Source organism: Candidatus Olsenella pullicola (assembly GCA_019117265.1). GTDB lineage: Bacteria > Actinomycetota > Coriobacteriia > Coriobacteriales > Atopobiaceae > Thermophilibacter > Thermophilibacter pullicola. The sequence continues at coordinate 4,611 of DXAB01000059.1, read as the reverse complement.
TGGTGTCCGCGCCGTAGGGCTCGATCACCGAGGACGGCGGCACGACGTTGCCCTTGGACTTGGACATGGTGTCACCGTTGGCGTCCTTGACCATGCCCTGACAGAGCAGGTTCTCAAAGGGCTCGTCGATGCCGATCATGCCGAGGTCGCGCAGGACCTTGGTGAAGAAGCGGCTGTAGAGCAGGTGCAGGATGGCGTGCTCGATGCCGCCGATGTAGTTGTCGACCGGCATCCAGCGGTCCACGGCCTCGCGCGAGAAGGGCAGCTCCTCGTTGTGCGGGTCGCAGTAGCGCAGGTAGTACCAGCTGGAGCACGTGAAGGTGTCCATGGTGTCGGTGATGCGCTTGGCGGGCTTGCCGCACTTGGGGCACGTGGTCTCGTAGAACGGCGCATAGGCGGCGAGCGTCTCGCCGGCGCCGAGGTCGAGCGCGTCCGGAAGCGTGACGGGCAGGTCCTCGTAGGGCACCGGCACGTCGCCGCAGCAATCGCAGTGAATCATCGGGATCGGGTTACCCCAGTAGCGCTGGCGGCTGATGAGCCAGTCACGCAGGCGGAACTGCACCGTCTTGCGGCCGAGGCCCTGCTCACCAAGCCAGTCGATGATGGCGTCGACGGCCTCGGAGTGCTTGCCGCCCTTCATGCCGGTGAAGCGGCCGGACTGCACGAGGTAGCCCTCAGCCTCCATCGCGTGGTCCCAGTCGACGGAGGTCACCACGAGCTCGCGCTGGTCCTTGAGCTGCTCGTACAGCGGGTCGTCCTTCTCGCAGATGATCGGGGCGATCTCGAGGCCGTACTTCTTGGCGAAGTCGAAGTCGCGCTGGTCTCCGCAGGGCACACCCATGACGGCGCCGGTGCCGTAGTCCATGAGGACGTAGTCGGCGACCCAGATGGGGGCCGGACGGCCGTTCACCGGGTTGATGACGTAGCGGCCCGTGAAGACGCCGTGCTTCTCGCGCTCGGAGCCCTGGCGGTCGACCGAGGAGACCTTCTCCGCGGCGGCCTTGAGCTCGAGGAAGGCGGCCTCGTGGTCGGTCCCGGCCACGAGCTCCGCCGCGAGCGGGCTCTCGGGCGGCAGCAGGAAGAAGGAGACGCCAAAGAGCGTGTCCGGGCGCGTGGTGAAGACGGTGATCTTGGTGTCCGTAGGGGTCACGCCGTCAACGTCGGCAAGCGTGAAGTCGATCTCGGCACCCTCGGAGCGGCCGATCCAGTTGGCCTGCATCGCGCGGACGCGCTCGGGCCACTTGCCCTCGAGCTTCCCCAGGTCATCGAGCAGCTCCTGCGCGTAGTCGGTGATCTTGAAGTACCACTGGCTGAGGGCGCGCTTCTCGGGCACGGATCCGCAGCGCCAGCACTTGCCGTCCACGACCTGCTCGTTGGCAAGAACGGTCTGGCAGCCGGGGCACCAGTTCACGGGCGAGTTGTCGCGGTAGACGAGACCCTTCTCCCACATCTTGAGGAAGATCCACTGGCCCCACTTGTAGTACTCGGGGTCGCAGGTGTTGAACATGCGGTCATAGTCATACGAGAAGCCCATGCGGCGCATGGTCTTGGTGGCCTGCTCGATGTTCTGGTGGGTCCAGACGCTCGCCTGCGTGTTGTGCTTGATGGCGGCGTTCTCCGCGGGCAGACCGAAGGCGTCGTAGCCCATCGGGTGCAGCACGTCAAAGCCGCGCATGCGCGCCTGGCGGGCCATGGCGTCACCGATGGTGTAGTTGCGCGCATGGCCCATGTGCAGGTCACCCGAGGGGTACGGGAACATCTCCAGAACGTACTTCTTGGGCTTCTCGGGGCTCTCCTCGGTCTTATAGAGCTCCTCGGCGTCCCACTCGGCCTGCCAGCGGGTCTCGATCTCCTCGGCGTCGTAGGCTGGGACCTCAAAGTTCTTATCAGCGTCGCTCATCTGCGTGACTCCTTCGTGCGTGATGGTCAACCGTGTCATTGTAGCAGCATCTCGAAGCGCCGCTCACGGAAGCCGCCCCGACGCCGTAGGGGGCGCCGGGGCGGCGGCTTCGCAGGGTCTTTTCGCCAGACGCTAGCGGTAGCTCACCGAGTGCTGGGAGTCCTTGACCACAACGTCGTGCGCGCCGCCCTCGACGATGGAGGTCGAGCTCACGAGCGTGAGGCGGGCCTTCTCCTGCAGCTCCTTGATGGTCTTGGCACCGCAGTTGCACATCGTGGACTTGATCTTGTAGAGCGTGTTGCGCACGCCCTCCTTGAGCGAGCCGGCGTAGGGCACGTAGGAGTCCACGCCCTCAACAAAGCCCAGCTTGGAGGCGCCACCCTGGTCGTAGCGCTGCCAGTTGCGGGCGCGCGCGGAGCCCTCGCCCCAGTACTCCTTCATGTACTGGCCGTTCACGTTGACGCGCTCGGTGGGAGACTCGTCGAAGCGCGCGAAGTAGCGGCCGAGCATCATGAAGTCGGCGCCCATGGCCAGTGCGAGCGTCATGTGGTAGTCGTAGACGATGCCGCCGTCGGAGCACACGGGCACGTAGACGCCGGTCTCCTCGAAGTACTTGTCGCGCGCGCGGCACACGTCGATGACCGCGGAGGCCTGACCGCGGCCGATGCCCTTGGTCTCGCGCGTGATGCAGATGGAGCCGCCGCCGATACCGACCTTGATGAAGTCGGCACCGCAATCGGCCAGGAAGCGGAAGCCCTCGGCATCGACCACGTTGCCAGCGCCCACCTTGACGTCCTCGCCGTAGTTCTCGCGAATCCACTCGATGGTGCGCTTCTGCCACTCGCTGAAGCCCTCGGAGGAGTCGATGCAGAGGGCATCGGCGCCGGCCTCAATGAGCAGCGGCACGCGCGTCTCGTAGTCACGCGTGTTAATGCCCGCGCCCACCATGTAGCGCTTGTTGGCATCGAGCATCTCGTTGGGGTTGGTCTTATGGGAGTCGTAGTCCTTGCGGAACACGATACCAAGCAGGCAATCGTTCTCGTCCACGACGGGCAGTGCATTGAGCTTCTTGTCCCAAATGACGTCGTTCGCCTTCTTGAGGGTGATGTCCTTGTCGCCCACGATGAGCTGCTCGCGCGGAGTCATGAACGTAGCGACCTTGGACGACGGATCATCGCGGCTCGGACGGTAGTCGCGGCTGGTCACGATGCCGAGTAGCTTGCCGTGCGGCGTGCCGTCCTCCGTGACGGGCATGGTGGAGTGGCCGGTCTTCTCCTTGAGATCCATGACCTCCCGCATCGTCATTTCAGGCGTGAGGGTGGAGTCGGAAACCACGAACCCGGCCTTGTGGTCCTTCACGGCCTTGACCATCGCGGCTTCCTGCTCGGGCGTCTGCGAACCGTAGATGAAGGACATGCCGCCCTCAGTAGCGAGCGCGATGCCCATCTGCTCGCCCGAAACGGACTGCATGATGGCGGAAACCATCGGGACGTTAAGAGAGATCGAGGGCTCCTCGCCGCGCCTGAAGCGCACGAGCGGGGTCTTGAGCGATACGTTTGCGGGAACGCACTCGGAAGACGAGTATCCGGGCACCAGCAGGTACTCAGAGAACGTATGGGACTCACCGGGGAAAAACATGGCCATGGATACTCCTCCTTGTGGTTGGGTGCGATCCGTCCACGGGCTCAGCGGCGCCGCGTCCTGCCGCACGTCTTCGCTTCGAACCGCCTGGCTGAGCGATTCGGCGTCCATTGTAGCGTATGCACCCTCCCCGTCCCCGGCGCGCCCGAGGCAGAACCGAATCAACAAAGATGCAAGCTGGCACTGTGAAACGATCCCTATCTAACCCGTTCTTCAGTCTCGCTCTTCGTCTCGAACGAGCAGGTTATGCCAGAGTTCATATTGGAGTGTTTTGAGAGGCGCGGTAACGGGGCGGGCGCGGTCCACGGTTCCCCGAGCAAGCGAATCGGCGAGCGCGTTGAACACGTTCCAGGTGTACAGCTGGGTTCTCGTCACGGTGCGCACGTCAACGCCGATGGCACGCAGGGCATTCGCTTTTCGAATGTCGCGATCGCGCTGTTCGCTATCGGCGTGATGCTGCTCGCTATCGTACTCGATGTTCCGACGGATGCCGGGAATATACAAATCGCCCTCGACCGTGCGGCGACCAGCGATCACCTGAGCCTGCCGGGGCAGCTCAAAGACATGGTTGAGCTCCATACCGCTGATACCGCGCCCGCCGAGGCGACGGGGCAGCGCGAGGAGTGCCGCGAGCTGTGCTTCCTTGGGCGAACGCGCGCCGCCGAGCACGAGCGAAGCCACACGGTGCGCCAGCGACCTCGGTCCATGCCCGGCGCTCTCGACCACGGTCCGCAGCACCTCGGGCGTAGTCAGCAGCGCACGATCGAAGAGCGAATTCGAATCCCCATCAGCTTGTTCGGACGCGGAAAACGAGCGATCAGCCTCCTCGAACCGTTTCGAATGAGCCGCCGAGGCGCGATGGGTATGTTGACGAGAAGTCTCGACCCTGGTGTCGAGACCGTAGCGCGCGGTGAGCTTCGATGCGAGCATCCAGAGCTGGGAGACGTCCATCCCCCGGGAAAGCTGAAGATAAAGCAGCTCGGGTGAAAGGAGATACAGCCCCCGATCGAGCATAATCACATCGCCCTTGCGCACAGGCTGAAGCATCTGGCAGCGCACCGCACCGCGCC
>DXAB01000058.1 GCA_019117265.1 Candidatus Olsenella pullicola | reverse complement strand
GACGACCGTGTGGTCCTCGGAGAGCTGCATCATGAGCTCCTCGACCATGCCCGTCGAGATGGGGTCGAGGGCCGAGGTGGGCTCGTCCATGAGCAGGATGTCCGGGTCGGTGGCAAGGGCGCGCGCGATGCAGAGGCGCTGCTGCTGGCCGCCGGAGAGGCCCAGTCCGCTCTTGTTGAGGTCGTCCTTGACCTCGTCCCAGAGGGCCGCGCGGGTAAGGCAGCGCTCGCAGATCTCGTCGCCCTCGGACTTGGAGATGCGGCGCTGGCGCTTGGGCCCGTAGAGGATGTTCTCGCGGATGCTCATCGGGAACGGGTTGGGGTGCTGGAAGACCATGCCCACGTAGACGCGCAGCGCGTTGGAGTCCATCTGGAAGATGTCCTTGCCGCCAAACTCGATCATGCCCTCGGTCTTCACTGACTCCACGAAGTCGCACATGCGGTTGAAGGTGCGCAGCAGCGTGGACTTGCCGCAGCCGGACGGTCCGATGAAGGCCGTGGCGCGGTTCTTGGGAATCTCCAGGTTGACGCCCTTGAGGGCCTGGAAGTCCCCGTACCAGAGGTTGAAGTCGCGCACGGTGATGGCCGTCTCCACGCCGCTTATGCTGCGATGGGCGTTTTGGGTGTTATCTGTTTCCATGGTGCCTCCCATCAGCCAAAGCGGCCCGTAAGGTAGTCGACCAGGCGCTGGTCGTGCGGATCGGAGAAGATCTGCTGCGTGGAGCCCGTCTCCACCATGTCGCCCACGTAGAAGAAGGCGGTGCGGTCCGAGACGCGCGTGGCCTGCTCCATGTTGTGCGTGACGATGATCTCGCAGATGCCCGTCGAGGCAATGTCGCGGATGGTCTCCTCGATGGCGAAGGTGGAGATGGGGTCGAGCGCGGAGCAGGGCTCGTCAAAGAGGACCACGTCCGGCTTCATGGCAAGCGTGCGCGCGATGCAGAGGCGCTGCTGCTGGCCGCCCGAGAGCGCGTGCGCGGACTGGCGCAGCTTGTCCTTGACCTCGTCCCAGAGCGCCGCCTGCCTGAGCGACGTCTCCACGAGCTCGTCCTCCTCCTCGCGCGTCTTCACGCGACCGTGCTTCTTGGGCGCAAAGAGGATGTTCTCGCGGATGGACTTGCGGAAGGGCGTGGGCTGCTGAAAGACCATGCCGATGGACTTGCGCAGCTCAAAGAGGTTCTCCTTGGGCGTGTTGATGTTGTGCCCGTGATAGAGGATCTCTCCGCCGATGGAGCAGCGGGGAATCTCGCGGTTCATGAGGTTGAGGCAGCGCAGGAACGTGGACTTGCCGCAGCCGGACGGTCCGATGAGCGCGGTGACCTGCCCCTTCTCAAAGGTGAGCGAGGTCTTGTGCAGGGCCTCGTGCGTAAGGTCATAGGTGACGGTCACGTCATGCGTGGTGAGCAGCGAGGCGCTCTTCTTGCCTGCGACCGTGGCCTGGGTGGTGGTGTCTGTCATTCTGCGGTCAGCCTCCTCGAGAGGAGCTTGCCGAGCAGGCGGGCAAGCAGGTTGAACAGGAGCACGCAGGCAAGAAGGACCGTCGCGGTGCCCCAGACGATCTCCGTGGAGCCGGCCGTGGGCTCGGAGGTGAGTCGCCAGATGTAGACGGCGAGCGAGCAGGCCGGGCGGAAGATGTTGAAGGGGTTGGTGGGGCTCAGGAAGTTCACCGAGGCAAAGTTGAGGCGCGCGGGCGCGGAGCCGGCGGTGAAGATGAGCGCGGCGGCCTCGCCAAAGACGCGGCCTGCGGAGAGCACGATGCCGGTCACGATGGCGGGCATGGCGGCGGGGAGAAGGACGTTGATCGTGGTCTCCCAGCGCGTGAGGCCCATGGCGAGCGCGGCGTCGCGCTGGCTGCGCGGGACGTCCTCGAGCGCCTGCTGGATGGTACGGACCAGGATGGGGATGTTGAACATCGTGAGCGCGCACGCGCCGGCGAGGATGGAGATGCCCCAGCCCAGCGTCACCACAAAGAAGAGCGAGCCGAACATGCCCACCACGATCGAGGGAAGCGAGGAGAGCGTCTCGATGGCGGTCTTGGCCGCGGAGGTGACCCAGTTGTCCGGCGCGTACTCAACGAGGAAGATGGCCGCGCCCAGCGAGATGGGCACCGAGATGACGAGCGTCACGATCAGCATGTAGAAGGAGTCCCACAGCTGGTAGATGATGCCGGGTACCACCTCGTCGTTATACGGGTTGGTGAGGAACCCGGGCGTGAGCGCGCGACCGGCGCCACGGATGAGGATGTAGGCGATGATCGCCACGACGAGCAGCATGACCAGGCCCACGATGACGGTGAGGACGCCCGTGGCGACCTTGTCCTGGGAGTTGATCCGCCTGACGTGCTCGTCCAGGGAGAGCGCGCGGCTGTTCTCGCTAGCCATTGGCCTTTGCCCCCTTCCTGCCGATGAGGTGGATGATCATGATGAAGACGAGCGACATGACGAGAAGGATCAGGCCGAGCGACCACAGCGCGTGGTAGTAGACCGAGCCGGAGACCGCGTTGGAGAGGCCGGCCGTGAGCGCCGCCGTAAGCGTGGAGGCGGGGTCGAGAAGGCCCGTGGGCATCGAGCGCTCCACG
>DXAB01000057.1 GCA_019117265.1 Candidatus Olsenella pullicola | reverse complement strand
CACCCTTGTCACCAACCTACCCTGTCACCCTTGTCACCATCACCAAAGAGGGCCCCACGGCAGATGCCGTGGGGCCCGAGTCGCCGCTCTTCTTCCCTCTTGCGCCTAGCGGCCGCCAAAGGGACTGTACTGCTGCTCCTGATACTGCTGGTAGAGATCGATGAGGTCCTCGAGGGAGACGTCCTGGCCGTTCACGTTGACGGTCTGGTTCTGCTGCTCCTGCTGCTGTTGCTGGAGGGTCTCGTCGGAGCCAAGGGTCACGTCGAAGGTCATCTGCTCGCTGCCGCGCATCACGGTCACGGGCACGGTCTCGCCCTCACTGTGGGAGCGCACCGCGAGGATGGCTCCGTCGGCCGAGGTGATCTGCTCGTCGCCAATGGCGGTGATGACGTCCCCCACCTGGATGCCCGCCGCGGCTGCCGGGCCGCCCTCGGCAACCTCGACCACGTAGGCGCCCTGGTCAACAGCGAGGTTGTTCCTGAAGGCGTTCTGCGCGTTCACGGTCTGCATGGTAAGGCCGATGTAGGCGTGCGTGACCGTTTCTCCGGCGATGATCTTGTCGGCAACCTCCACGGCGTAGTCGCTCGGGATGGCATAGCCAATGCCGGCAAAGCTCTGCGTGTCGGACGAGTAGAGCGTGCAGATGCCCACGAGCTGGCCCTCGGCGTTCACGAGCGCGCCGCCGGAGTTGCCTGGGTTGATCGTGGCGTCGGTCTGGATGAGGTTGGTGTAGAGCGTGTTGCCCGAGGCGCCCTCCATGAGTGTGTTGCGCGAGAGCGCCGAGACAATGCCCTGAGAGACGGAGTTCTCAAGGCCAAACGGGCTGCCCACGGACATGACCCAGTCGCCGACCTGCAAGTCCGAGGAGCTGCCAATCTCCATGGGCGTGACCTCGGCGTCGCCAAAGTCTGCGTGGATGACAGCCAGGTCTGAGGAGGCGTCGGTGCCCACGAGGGTGGCCGCGTAGCTCTGCCCGTTCATGGTGACCGAGATGGACTCGGCGTCCTCGATGACGTGGTTGTTGGTGATGATGTTGCCGTTGGTGTCGTAGATGACGCCAGAGCCCATGCCCTCTCCGTCGGCGTAGGTGCTGTAGACCGTTACCACGGAGGGCAGGGCCTTGGCCGCCACGGCGTTGGCTACGGTGGTGTCCTCGTCGTTGGGGTCGATCGTGACCTGCTGGCCCGAGCTGCCGCTGGTAACAACGGTGGTCTTGCCAATCACACCGCCCGCGTAGAGCGCCCCCGTGAGCGCCGCCGCGCCAATCACGCCGCCAAGGAGGCCGGCGAGAACCGCCTTGAGCCCGGAGCGCGTGCGCTTGTTGGGCTGATCGTGGTCCTCATGGTGCGCGTGGGCCGCATGCTGCCCGTAGTCAAACTCCGGCTGCTCCGGGGCGGTGCTTGCTCCCGGCACCGGCGGGGTGTACGGCTCGGGGCGAACCTCGGTCTGAGGCTCTTCGGAACGCTCGGGCTCGGAGGTCCCGTACGGATACTCGCTCATGGCTGCCTCTCTTCTTCTGACGCGCCAAACGTCGGCGCGGATGCGTCCTTCGTGGTCAAGATGGAATGTACCCTCAGCGCTCCGCCGTCAAGACAGGCCCGCGGGAATTGTCACACGCGTGCCATGTTGCTTTTGGTTGTCTGAAAGGGTATGCCAGGCACGGGTCGCATGCTGGCGATAAAACCCGTCCACAGTACCAATGATGGTCCGCATACGGACTATCAGTTGGTACGGGGGAGCGATATTCTCGGCGCGCCTACCTAGGTGCGGAAGAGGTAGCCCACGCCGCGGATGGTGACGATGTGGCTTGCCACCTGCGGGCCCACCTTGGAGCGCACGCGACGGATGTGCACGTCAACGGTGCGCGTGCCGCCGCAGTACTCGAAGCCCCAGACGCGGTGCAGCAGCGTCTCGCGCGAGTAGGCACGACTCGGGTGCGTGGCCAAAAAGGACAGCAGCGAGTACTCCATGAGCGTGAGGTCCACGGGCTTCTCGTCAATGTAGACCTGATACGTGGCCAGGTTGATGGTCATGTTGTCCACGGTGACAAGGTCTGCCGGGGCGCTCTCCTCGCCCGGCCAGAGCAGAAGCGTGCAGCGCAGCTCAAACTCGGCGGAGCCTGCAGTGGAGAGGATGAAGTCGTTGGAGCCCTGCGTGGGCATGTGGAGCATGGCCAGCTTGTCGGGGTCCTGGACAAGCAGCATGGGGATGAAGCCGTTCTCCTGGACAAAGGCGTCAACGGCATTGAGGATGTCCTGGCTCATGCCCTCGCCGTCAAGAATCACAAGGTCAAACTCATGCCCTGAGCTCACGGCCTGCGAGAAGGTCTCCTCGTTTGCAAGGGCAATGGAGACGTCGATGGCGTGAGAGAGCTCTCGCATGCGATCGTGCAGGCGCGTGGTGGCGGAGACAAGCAGAATGTTCTTGTGATGCATCCGGTCGACCCCCCGAAGTAAGGACGCATGAACTATCGAATCTTACCACAAAGCCGGCCCCATCGCCCACCAACCCACAGGGCCTCCCGATAATCCTGCGAGAAGTGCGCTGCGCGAAACTTCCCTGCGGGGTATCGGGAGGCCCTGGGACGCCCGGACGCCACCAGTGACGAGAAGAAGAAGCTACTTGATCGAGCCGAGAAACTCGGCGGTGCGGGGGTTCTCGGGGTGGTCGAAGACCTTCTCGGGGAGGCCCTGCTCGACCACCACGCCCTCCTCCATGAAGACCACGCGGTCGGCCACGTCACGCGCAAAGCCCATCTCGTGGGTCACGACGATCATGGTCATGCCGGAGTTCTCCGCGAGGTCGCGCATGACGTCGAGGACGCCGCGCACGAGCTCGGGGTCAAGGGCCGAGGTGGGCTCGTCGAAGAGCAGCACGTTGGGGTGCATGGCAACCGCGCGCGCGATGGCCACGCGCTGCTGTTGGCCACCGGAGAGCTGCGCGGGCTTAAAGTCCGCGCGGTCCGCAAGACCCACGGCATCGAGCTGCTTCATGGCCTCCGCCTCCGCCTCGGCCTTGTCCTTCTTGAGCACCTTGGTCTGGCCGATCATGACGTTTTCCTTGGCCGTGAGGTGCGGGAAGAGGTTGAACTGCTGGAAGACCATGCCCACGTCGCGGCGCAGCTTGTTGACCTCGGCGGCGCTCTTGTTGGTGATCTCGTCGTCCTCGATGAGGATGTGACCGGCGCTCGGCGTCTCGAGCAGGTTGATGCAGCGCAGCATCGTGGACTTACCGGAGCCGGAGGGACCCAGGACCACCACGACCTCGCCGGGCCAGACGTTGAGGTTCACGTCCTTCAGGACGAGCGTGTCGTCAAAGCTCTTGTTGAGGTGCTCGATGCGCACGATGGGGTGCTCGCCGGGCGTGAAGTGGTGGCTCGTGAGGCCCTGGTCGGCCTCGTAGGCAATGCGCGCGGCCTCCTCGGCGGGAAGCGCCGGCGGGACGTCGATGGTGCGCGCGTGACCGAACTTCTTAGCAGGCATCGGCGGCAACCTCCTTCATCTGGGCAGCGGCGTTGTCGGCCACGTCGGCGCGGCGCTTGGGGCGCGGGCCGCCGCCACGCTCGGAGCGGGCGATGTTCTCCTCGACGATGCCCACGACCTTGATCAGCGGCAGCGTGACGATGAGGTAGAAGATGCCGGCGGCCACGTAGGGGGTGATGTTGCCGGAGACCGTAGTGAGGTTCTTGGAGAACATCATGAGCTCCATGACGCCCACCGAGGAGAGCAGCGACGTGTCCTTGAAGGCGGTGATGAAGTCGCTCGTCACGGTGGGAATCACGCGGCGCACGGTCTGCGGCAGGATGATGGTGAACATCGTCTGCACGTAGTTCATGCCAAGCGAGCTCGCGGCCTCGTACTGGCCCTGCGGGATGGACTGGATGCCCGCGCGGAAGATCTCGGCGAGGTAGGCCGATGAGTTGATGGCCATGACGATGATGCCCAGCAGGTTGTTGTCGATGTTGATGTTGAGCATCGGCAGGCCAAAGAACATGATGTAGATCTGCAGGAAGAGCGGCGTGCCGCGCAGCACGTTGATATAGATCACCGCGATGGCGCGCAGGATGCGCCACTTGGAGATCTTGAGCATGGCAAACAGCAGTCCCAGCGCGATGGCAAACGGGTAGGCCGCCACCACGATGCCCAGGCAGAGGATCCAGCCCGGCGCAAGGGACGAGAAGGACGTCACGAGCAGCTGGGGATTGAGGAACATGCCGAGGAACTGGTTTGAGTTCCACGCCTCCACCCACGGCTGCTCGTCGAGCCAGTTGACGATCGACTGCAGCGGGGTGTTGGCGATGGTCTCGATGGGCTTGGAGTCGGCAAGCTCGTGGGTCTGGCCCGCGCTCTCGTAGCTGCCCGAGACGACGCACTCCCCACCCTCGGAGGGGAACTGCATGTTGGTGATCTCAAGGCGCAGGAGCGACCCCTCGGGAACGGGCTGGTCAAAGCTCACCGTGATGGAGGGGCCCGAAGGCGTGGCCTCGCCGGTGACGTCCATGCGCTTCAGGCCCTCGAGGGCGGTGATGCGCGTGGTGGAGCCGTCAAACGTGGAGCCCTCGGGAAGGGTCAGCGTGACCGAGGTGACCTCCTCGCCGCCCTCGACCGTGCCCTCCCAGGTGAGGCGCGTGTCCATCCCGCCAATGACACCGTCACCGCCGTCCTCGTTGGGACGAGCGGTGGCCTTCTCGGTAGTGAGCGCCTGAGCGGGCTGCGGCGCCGCGAGCGCAAAGACGCCCGTGAGCGCCAGCGCGAGCGCAACGAGAAGCGCCCCCCGTTTATGCTGCATGCTTCCTCCGTTTCGGTGCTGACAAAGGTGACAGGGCACTTTGTCATGATGCGCGCGGGCCGCGGCAATCATGACAAAGTGCCCTGTCACCTTTGTCAGCACCGGCCGCGGCCCGCAGGTTCTTCTCGCTTAGATCTCGGTGGTGCCGAACCACTTCTGCTTGAGCTCGTCCATCGTGCCGTCCTCCTCGATCTGGGCGAGGGCGTCGTTGATGGCGTCCAGCAGGCCCGGGTTGTCCTTGGAGACGGCGATGGCGTACTGCTCGCCGGTGGGAATCTCCTCGAGGACCTTGAGGTCCGAGAAGGACTGGGCGAGCATGTTCTGGGCGACGGGCAGGTCGATGACCATGGCCTGGTAGGAACCCGTGGAGACGCCCATCATGCCGGCCGTGACGTCGGAGAGGGGCACGCGCGTGGCGTTGGGCAGGTTCTCCTGGATCCACTCGTCGCCGGTGGTGCCGGTCTGGCAGGCAATCTGGATCTCCTCGGCGTTGAGGCTCTCGGTGGTGGCGTCGGAGCTGGCGGCCACGATGAGCGCCTGGTTGGAGTTGAGGTAGGGGTCCGAGAAGTCGACGTGCTCGAGGCGGTCGTCGGTGATGGTCATGCCTGCGATGCAGATGTCGGCCTTGCCGCCCTGCTCGATGGTGGGCACGAGCGTGTCGAAGGCCTGGTTGGGCAGCCACTCGCAGGTGAGGCCAAGCTTCTCCGCGATGGCGTTGGAGAGGTCCACGTCAAAGCCCACGGTGTTGCCGTCCTCGTCGATGTACTCGAAGGGCGAGAAGCCGAGCTCGGCCACGTTGGTGAGCACGCCCTCCTTCACGAGGGTGTAGGAGGCCTCC
>DXAB01000056.1 GCA_019117265.1 Candidatus Olsenella pullicola | reverse complement strand
GGTTGGTTGTCATCATGGACTTTATGATGACAACCAACCCTGTCACCTTTGTCAGACCAGCCCCGTCGCCTTTGCCACAACCCCGTCGCCTTTGTCAGACCAACCCCGTTGCCTTAGTCACGGCTCGGGCGGTCGGGGGCGCTGTTACACGTTGAAGCGGAAGTGCATGACGTCGCCGTCTTGGACGACGTACTCCTTGCCCTCGATGCGGAGCTTGCCGGCATTCTTGCAGCCGGCCTCGCCGCCGAGCGCGACGTAGTCCTCGTAGCTGGCAACCTCGGCCTTGATGAAGCCGCGCTCAAAGTCCGAGTGGATGACTCCGGCGGCCTCGGGGGCCTTGGCGCCAACGCGCACGGTCCAGGCCTTGACCTCCATCTCGCCCGCGGTGAAGTAGCTCTGCAGGCCGAGCAGCCTATACGCCGCCTGCGCCAGCGTCTCCAGGCCGCTCTTCTCCAGACCCAGGTCCGCCAGGTACTCGGCAGCCTCCTCGGGCTCGAGCTCGGAGAGCTCGGCCTCCACCTTGGCACAGATGGGGATCGGCGTCACACCATCAATCTGAGCGAGCTCCTCGCCCAGCTGGTCCTCGTCGACGTTTGCCACGTAGAGGATCGGCTTCATCGTGAGCAGGAAGAGGCCGCGCGCCTCGGTGCGCTCCTCATCGGTCATCTCCATCGTGGCGGCGCGGTTGCCGTCGTTCAGCCACGCCAGCAGGCGGCGCGCCACGTCGGCCTTGACCGCGAGCTCCTTGTCCCGCTTGGCGTCCTTCTCCAGGCGCGGGAGCTGCTTCTCCAGGCTCTGTATGTCTGCCAGAATGAGCTCGGTCATGATGGTGTCGGCATCGCCTGCGGGATCCACAAAGTCGCCCACGCGCCCGACCTCGCGCATGACGTTGGGGTCTGTGAAGTAGCGCACCACCTCGCAGATGGCGTCCGTCTCGCGGATGTTGGCCAGGAACTGGTTGCCCAGGCCCTCGCCCTCGTTGGCGCCCTTGACCAGGCCCGCGATGTCCACAAACTCAACCGTGGCCGGCACAATGCGCCCGGGGTGCACGATCTCTGCCAGTTTGCCGAGGCGCTCGTCCGGCACGTCCACGATGCCCACGTTGGGGTCGATGGTGGCAAAGGGGTAGTTGGCCGCGAGGCCGCCCTTCTTGGTGAGCGCGGTAAACAGGGTCGACTTGCCCACGTTGGGCAGACCCACGATGCCAATCGAGAGAGACACGTCCTTCTCCTTACTTCTCGCTCTTCTGGGAGTTGGGGGCGCCGGCGCCGCCATCGTCCGCGAGCTTCTCGAGCACGTCCGCCGTGCGGTTGAGCTGCTTCTTGCCCTTCTCCATGTACTCGTTGGCGCGCGCCTTGGCCTCGGCCTTCTTGCGCGCCACCTCCTCGGCAACCTTGTCCGGGATCACGAGCTCGCTCGCGTCGAGCGGCTCCATGACCAGTGCACCCTCCTCGCACACCGTCACGCATGCGCCGCAGTTCACGCAGTACGGGTTCTGGATGGTGACCACGCCCGCCTTGTTGATGTCGAGCGCGTGGACCGAGCAGGCCCGTGCGCAGTCGCCGCAGGCGGTGCACAGCGTGGAGTCCCACACGGGCACCTCGAGCCTCACAAAGCGCGCAAGGTCCTCGTTGTGCTGGAGCGCGCCCATCACGAGCTTACGGCCCTGCGTGAGCGTGCGCATGCGGCTGGTCGAGGTCTTGGCGCCCACGGCGTTCTCGAGCTCCTTCTGGAGGCGGTTGAGCCGTTGCGTGTGGTCGGAGAGCTTCTTTGCCACCGCCTTGGCACCGGCGAGGGCGGGGTTGGTGCGCGTGACCAGCCTCTCGGCGGAGTGGATGGCCCCGCTCACAAACTGGCTGCGCTTGTAGGCGCGCGTGAGCTCGTGGGACATCTCCCGCTCGTCGGCCACCAGGCCAAGCCCCGCGTCTGCCCACTCCTCCGCCGTGGCAATCTGGTCTGCGTAGACCTCCTCGCCGGTGGTGGTGCGGCAGCGGTCGCAGATGCCCACGGGCAGGTAGACGCTGATGTTGTCGTAGTCCGCGAGCAGCGAGAACCACAGGTCGCGCGAGATGGCCCCAACGCAGGCGAGCACGATCTCGTTGCCCTTGGGGAGCCTCTTGAGCGCGCGGGTGCACGTCACGTAGCACTGCTCGTAGGAGGATGCGGCGCGCGCAATCTGATCGTAGACCTGGCGCGGCATGTGACGGCGCGTGGAGAAGACCTCCGTGGGGCACGCCGTCACGCACAGACCGCACCTGCGGCAGTCCTCGTTGATGGTCACGGACTTCTTGTGGACGGTAATCGCGTGCGTGGGGCACACGTCAAGGCAGCGCGAGCAGATGTCGTCGCGGTCCGCCGCCCCGCGCAGGCAGCGCGTGGAGTTGGCGAAGGGCTTCTCCTTGTAGTCGGCGGGGTTAAAGACCTTGCGCTCGCCGTCCTCGCCAACGAGCGAGCTCATCATGGAGTTGGGAACCTCCTTGAGCGAGCGCCAGTCGCTCTGAAGGTCTATGAGCTCATCGAGAAAGTCCCTCTTCTCGGCCACAGGTCTACCGTCCTCTCCGCTTGCGAACACAATATTTTATTGTACGACGTAAGCGCGCGGGAAAGAAGACCTACTCGAGCGGGGAAACCGGCTCCCAGGAGGGGTCCCTCTGAATCTGACGGGCGGCCCGCCAGCCGGCAAACAGCCGCTTGGTCCCGGAGACCACGCAGCCACGGTCGACCATGAGAATCCGCGCGAACTCCTTGGCAAACGTGAGCAACGTCCCCAGGGCAAACCCCACCGGGTTGTAGTCCCCGTAAATCTGGAAGTAGCGCGCCAGGTAGCCACGGTTGCGCGTGATGTAGTAGCGCGTCATGTCCGAGGTCGAGTTGAGCTGGCGCACCGAGCCAATCCCCTGGTTGGGAATCTCGCGGCTGCGCGAGAGAATGTAGTCGGGCACGTAGATGACGTCGGTGACCTTGCTTGCCAGGTAGCCGTAAAGCGCGTCGTCGAGGTAGATGAAAAAGCGGGCATCGGGCAGGCCGATCTGCTCGACCACGCGCCTTGAGAAGCAGCAGCCCTCAAAGCACAGCACGTTGCACAGCTTGAAGCGCTCGCCGGGGCGCCAGCGGTCGCGCGAGAAGGGGTTGTAGATTCCGAGCGCCGTGGAGAACCGGTGCTGCCAGTAGAAGTGCCCGCCGTCAAAGTCCCTGCGCTGCCCCATGATAGCCTCGGCCTCGTGGCTCCAGCGCTCCAGGACGTCGAGCCCCTCGGGGAGCACCGTGACGTCGTCGTCCATGACCCAGAACCAGTCCGCGCCAAGCTCGTAGGCGCGCCTCACGCCCTCGGAGAAGCCCCCGGAGCCACCGGTGTTCTCGAGCATGGGGTCCAAGACCGCGCGGGAGGTCCCGCCCTCGGAATCGGAGTCCTGGTCCGTCCTCCCCCAGAGCTCGTCCGCGCGCTCGCCAAACGAGGCGACGATCTCCCGTGTCTGCTCGGAGTTCTCGTTGTCCACCACCACGACGCGCCACGGGGCGGTGCGCAGCCCCAGGATGGAACCGAGCACCCGCTCGAGCAGTTGCTGACGCTTATACGTCACGATGATGATGGCAGGGCGGCGCATGCCTCACCCCTTTCGAGCCTCTCCACGGCCGGCAGATGAGCAACCCCTAGTATTATAGGGTAGCCCGTACGGGCACCACGTTGCAGGGAGGGCGTATGAACGTTTCCGCTACAAACGCCGGGCAGCGCCTAATCTCGGTCATACTACCCATTTACAACGCCGAGAAGACCCTCGACCGCTGCCTTTTGAGCATAGAGTCCCAGACGCACGCCGACCTCGAGATCATCTGCGTCAACGACGGCTCCACCGACTCCTCCGCCCAGATCATGCGCGAGCACGCCGCCCGTGACGCGCGCATCGTCCTTGTCGACAAGCCCAACGAGGGCTACGGGGCGTCCTGCAACCGCGGCATAGACATCGCGCGCGGCACGTGGGTCTCCGTCGTCGAGCCGGACGACACGCTCGAGCCCACGGGCTATGCGGACCTTCTCGCCTGCGCCGAGAAGTACGGCGGGGCGGAGGGGGTCGACGTGGCAAAGGGCGCGTACTGGCGCATCTTCCTCGACGGGACGGGTGCCGAGACGAACCGCGTGAACTGCCCGTATCGCGGCCGCGTGCGCCCGCGCCGCCAGCCGTGCTCCATCGGCGACGCCGCCGAGCTCCTGCGCCACCACCCCGCCATCTGGTCCGCCCTCTACCGCAGGGAGTACCTGAGCGAGCGGAAGATCCGCTTTGTGGAGGTTCCCGGCGCGGGCTGGGTGGACAACCCGTTTCTCGCGAGCACGCTCTTCCTGACGGACCGCATCGTCTACACGGACGCCTGCGTCTATGACTACGTGGAGCGCGACCTGCGCGAGGCGGAGTCCTTTGCCGGCCGCTCCCCGCTCACGCCGCTCGAGCGCTGGAACGAGATGATGGACGTGGCCGCGCTCGCGAGGGTCGAGGACCGTCGCGTGCTCGCGGCGCTCGCGCTGCGCGGCGTGAACTACTCGCTCATCACCGTCGAGGGGGCCGGCCTGGACGCGCCTGGCGTCCACGAGCTCGTCACCAGCTCCATGGAGCGCCTCGAGCCTGAGCTCGTCCTCTCGGACCGCACCATCAGCCCCGCGGGAAAGCGGCTCTACGCGCAGGTGAGGGGCCTTCCCGAGCCGCGCGGCGGGCGCGCGGGGCACCTCCTCCACCTTGCCGGGGAGGCGCTCTATCGCATCAGGACAAACGGCCTCTCGTTTGCCCTCAAGACGGCCAGGAGCCGCGAGCGGCGCATCGGCTAGGCGAGGCGGAGGGGAGGCTCACACAAAGAGGTCCGGCACCATGTCCGTGGCGCGGTCGCGCCAGATCAGCGAGAGCAGACGCGCCTGAGCACAGACGAGAGCGACGTTTTGCGAGCGTATGGGAGCGAGCATCGAGCGCACGAGGCTCCCCTTGGGACGCGCCACGCTCACCGCCAGGCGCGCGTGCTCGGTGCCCAGCATGGCGGAGACGACCCTGCGCTGCTCCGCCGCACCCGTCCGCGTGCGAGAGCCACACACCTCTTCCACGCACGCCACGAGCTGCTCCACGTAGCGGTTCTGAAGGGCGCCCATGGTCGCGGCGTCACCATCGAGCCCCCAGCCCCGGTAGAGGCCCAGAAGCGCGTTGTGCTCGCGTTCCAGGCGCAGGTAGCTGTTGGGCACGCCCCCAATGCGGCGCGGGGGGACGAGCGCGCGGTCAAGGCGGTAGCACTCCCCCGAGAGCACGCCCACGCGCTCCACGTTGCGCAGGACGTCGACCATAAAGCCGTGATCGGTCTGCGGGTCTGCCGAGAAGCGCGCGCCGCACGACGTCACCCACGCGCGCGAGAAGAGCTT
The DNA here is from genome assembly GCA_019117265.1 of Candidatus Olsenella pullicola. Classification (GTDB taxonomy): domain Bacteria; phylum Actinomycetota; class Coriobacteriia; order Coriobacteriales; family Atopobiaceae; genus Thermophilibacter; species Thermophilibacter pullicola. The sequence goes on along the minus strand of DXAB01000056.1, from coordinate 7,603 downwards.
GGCGCTTGCGGGGAGGAGCTGTCCCGAGGCGAGCAGCCGCCAGGAGTCCGCCCGAAAATCATGCTGCGTTGGATAGGAGACGTCCTCCGAGACCACCACGCGCTCGCCGAGCGGGAGGCCACGATCAAAGAGGGCGAGGGTGAACCCGCCGATGACGAGGTCGAGTGACTTGTCGCTCGCCAGCGCGAGCATCGCGGAGAGCATCGTCGGGCGCGCGACGGCATCCGGGTCCATCACCGTGAGGTACGTGCCGCGCGCGCGTTCCAAGGCGAGGTCGAGCCCCTCTTGGCGGCTACACGCGCCGGCGCGGACCACCTCGACCCTTATGTCGCGCTCGGACATGGTCTCGAGCTGACGGAGCGTGGAGTCCGAGGACCCGGCGTCCACCACGACGAGCTCGAGGTTTCTGAGGGTCTGGTTCTGGATGCTCTCAACGGCGCGCCGCACGGTCTTCTCGGCATCATGGGCAACCATGAGCACAGAAACGTCCGGCGTTGTTGGCGTGAAATGCGGCACCGCCCGCACCATCCCATCTTGAGAAACCGCGCGTCAGGGCACAGTCTCAAGAGTATCAGCGCGCAGGCTGCACGAAGCGCTCACCTGCCTCCTCGGCAAAATGAGCACAGGAGCGTCCGCGCGTCAAGAACGTACCCGGTGCCAAGCGAACGCTAGGCGGCGGGAACGAGAAGCCCCAGGGCAAGCCCGAGCTGGGCGCGGTCGATCACCTGGTAGCCGGTCTCGGTGACGTTGCCCTCGTCGTCGGTTGTGGTCTCGGGAACAAGGGGCGCGTCCACAGCGGAAAGGTCGGCGGCACCGACGGACGAGACCCTCTCGGCAAGGGAGATGAGCCTCTCGGCATCGCAGTCCGTCCTCATTCTGGAGAGCAGGCCCGAGGCGCTTCTCAGCAGCTCGTCCGGGCCTGTCCCCACCACGGACGCCATCTCGGAGAGGACGTTGCCCGCAGACACGATGACGTGGGACAGGCTCACGTTTGCCGCGCTCGCAACGGGCTCGACCACGGCAGCCGCCCCCTCGGCCGAGAAGAGCTCGGAAAGCGTGGTCGGCGTCTCGGAGCTGCCCACGCGCGCGTCCAGAGGGACGTTTGCGAGGCTTGCGGTTCCCTGCGTCGTGTTTATCGCCAGGATCTGGGCGGACTCGAGCGTTGCTCCCTCGTCCAGTGAGCTAGCCGAAAGGAGCAGGACGCACTCGTGCTCGTCTGTCGAGGCAACGTAGCCCCCGTCGGGGACCACGAAGGAGGCCTGGGCGGCCACGGCGTCAGCAAGCGCGGGGCCTCCCAGGTGGCTTTCGAGCGTCGCGCGCGTCCAGGCCAGATAGGCTATCCCCGCCGCGCCCGCCAAGACCACCACGCACACCACGGCGGCCACGGCGCTTCTCAGCGCGCTGGGCCGCGGCACGTCGCTCCGCTCAAACCTCTCGCGCTTCCTCGACATGGTGTGCCCCCTTTCAGCAGTCCATTTAGAACAGGATACCCAAGGCCCCCGCAAAGAGGCCCACCGCAACGGCCACGCCGTAGACGAAGGCGGTGATGATCGCGTTTTGGCCCGCGCTCGCGTTGGTGCGCCACAGCACGAGCAGCCCCACCCCGCCCGAGGCCAGGAGCCCCGCGAGCATGGGGCCTGCGGCGAGCACGCCGTCGAGGTAGAGCTCCGTGATGGCAACGCTGGCACCGCAGTTGGGGATCAGCCCGATGAGCGCGGCAAGAAACGTTGCGCGCACGGGGTGATTGGCAAGCAGGGCGCCCAGAGCGTCTTGGCCAACATACTCGATGAGCAGGCCAAAGACGAAGGTGACCACAAAGATGAAGAAGGTCACCTGAGCGGTGTGCACAAGGGCCGAGCGCACGATGGCCGAGCGGCCATGTGCGTGGTCGTGGCCATGGCCGTGGGTCGCGCCGTCATCGTCGCAGTGGCAGTGCTCGCGCTCGCAGAGCTCGTGGATGTGCAGGCGGCCGTCTCCCGCCCGGTGCCAGACGCGCAGGGCAACGTCAACGAGCAGGCCAACCACAACTCCCACGGCAACCTTGGCCGCCATGATCGCGAGCATGCGCGCCACGGGCTCCTGATGGGCAAGAAACACCGGTACCATCTCGTCCGAGGTGGAGAGGATCACCGCCACCAACGTGCCCGCCGTCACCACGCGCCCCGCGTAGAGGGTTGCTGCCATGGCCGAGAAGCCGCACTGGGGAAGCGCGCCCAGAAGGGCACCCACGACGGGGCCCGCCTTGCCCGAGCGCTCGACCGCCGCCTGCACGTGGGCGCTGGCGGAGTGCTCGATCGCCTCCATGGCGAGGTAGGTCAGAAACAGAAACGGCACGAGCGCCAGCGTGTCAAAGAAGCTGTGCTCGAGCACATGAAGCAGAAGTTCCAAGCCGTTGCCTCCAGGGTGAGACGCCCTACTCCCAGGGCGCCAGCAGGTTCTCGGGGTATTCTACCCCCACGAAGGTGAGTCCTTTCGCGGGCGCACAGGGGCCGGCCGCGGTGCGGTCGCACGCCGCGAGCACCTCGGCCACCCAGGACGGGTCCCGATGGCCGCGCCCCACCTCAACGAGCGTGCCCGCTATGGTACGCACCATGTTGTGCAGGAAGGCGTTGCCCGTGATGTCTATGGTCGCCAGCTCCTCGCCGGCCTCCTCGACGCGACGCACGTCAAGGGCGCCCACAAAGCGGCAGGTGGGCTTGTCAACGGCAGACGTTGCCTTGCAGAAGCTCTTGAAGTCGTGCTCGCCAACAAGCGGGCGCGCGGCGACGGACATGGCGTCCACGTCAAGCGAGCCGCGATACCACCACGCGTGGTCCCAGGCCAGCACAGGACGTGCCTCGGAAGTGGCTATGCGATACCGATAGCTGCGGCTCAGCGCGTCAAAGCGGGCCGAGAAGCCCGCGGGGGCGCGGTAGAGCCCGCGGATGGAGACGTCGTCCGGAGTGAGCGCCACCAGCGAGCGCATGAGGCGGCTGCCGGGAAGCCCGAGCTCGCCCTCGCGCATCGGCACGCTCACGTACTGCGCGAGCGCGTGGACCCCCGCGTCCGTTCGCCCGGCGCACGTGAGCTCGCACGGGCGGCGCAGGGCGGTCTCGAGCGCGCGCCGCAGCTCGCCGGCAACGGTGCGCACGCCGCCCGGCTGCTCGGCAAAGCCGGCAAACTCCGCCCCGCGGTAGCCGAGCCGTATGACAAGCGTCGCGCCTTCGCCTTCAGACATGGAGGCCTCCTTTCGCACCTTAGGGTATCACGCCACGCCGCCCGTTCTTCTCGCTGGGGCGAGACGCGAGCGGTTTGGCGCCCGTAACCGTCCGAAGCCCGCCCTACAGGAGCGCCGCCGCCACTGCCCACGCAATCGCGCCGAGAAGCACCGCCAGCTCGCGGCGCGCCAGCGGGCCCAGAAGCGCAGTCCGCTCGCCGGTGTAGCAGCGGTCCGTCATGGCGCTCGCCAGCTCGTCCGCGCGACGGAAAAGGCCCACCACGAGCGGAACCAGGACCTGCCCCCAGCCTCTCAGGCGGCGCAGCGGCCCTCCCTCGTCGAGCCTCGCTCCTCGAGCCCGCTGAGCGCAGCGGATCCGGTCCACCTCCTCAACCGTGAGCGGGATGAACCGCAGCGCCACAGAGGCGGACATCGCAATGGCGCCCACGGGCACGCCCACGCGACGCAGGGGCGTCATGAGGGCGGCCAGACCATCGGCTATGGCGGGAGGCGGCGTCGTGGACGAGAAGGACAGGGCAAACCCCACCACAAGGGCAATCCGGCACACCACGAGCGTGCCTCTCGCCAGCCCATCGAGCGAGAAGCCCGGCTGCCCCACGAGCACAACCGCGTTGGAGGCCACCGAAAGCGCGAGGATGATCGCGGCGGGCCGCAGCCCCATGAGCACCGTCGCCAGCGAGGTCCCGCTCAAAACGAGGGCCACGGCGAGCCCCGCCGCAACGAGGAGCAGCCCCCAGGCCGAGCAAGCGGCAAACGTCGCCGCGGTAGCCACGAGGAGCAGCACGAGCTTTGCGCGCGGATCAAGACGGTGCATCGGCGTATCGCCCGGGGCAAAGGCGCCGGGAACGCGCGGGCTAAGCATCCTCGCCCCTCGCCCTGAGCTCGGAGCGAAGACTCACGATGGGCGGGGCCTCAAGGCCCGCCGCCCAGAAGAGCTCCGGGCTCGAACCGGCAACGCTCGCCTCGACCTGCTGAACGACGGCGCCGTCCCTTAAAAGCACGACGCTCGTGACCTCGTCCAGCCACTCCCCTGCGTCGTGGGTGACAACCACCACGGGGGAGCCGCCCGCCGCGAGCCTTCGGATCAGATGGCGGAACTCGGCGCGCGAGGGGCCGTCGAGACCCGCCGTGGGCTCGTCGAAGACGTAGGCCCCCGGCTCGCACGCAATCACCCCCGCAAGCGCCACGCGACGCATCTGCCCTCCGGAGAGATCAAACGGAGAGCGGTCAAAGAGCCGCTCCCCCACGTCGAGGTCGTGCGCCGCAGCCCGCACCGCCATGTCCACGCGTCGCTCGGACAGACCCCGTGCGCGGGGGCCATAGGCGATGTCGTCAAAGACGGTATCGCAGAAGAGCTGGTCGCCGGGACGCTGAAAGGAAAGTCCCGCGCGTCCGGCGCGGACGGGACGCCCATCGAGCAGGACTTCCCCGGCGTCAGGCTCCAGCACGCCCGCCAGCAGGCGCGCGAGCGTGGTCTTTCCGGAGCCAGAGAGTCCCAGGACGAGCGTAACACCACCCAAATCAAGGGAAACGTCTCTGAGGCTAAAGTGCGAGCCTCGCGCGAAGACCATTCTGGAGGTCAAATAGGGCCTAAAAAGCGCCTTCGCGCGAGGTTGCCCAGAGGAGCAGACGTCCCCGGGCCTCAAATGGGACGCAAGAGCACGCGAATCTGGCCGCGATCCCACGGAAAGGCCGCGCCGCACGGCAACGCCAAGAAGCCGTGCCGAAAAGTCCTCGCCAAGGCCGGCAAGGGCGAGTGCCTCGTCACTCAGAAAAAGCTCCCGCGGCGTACCCTGCCACGCCACGCGCCCAGCCGCCAACACCGCCGCACGAGCGGCTCCAAAGAGGGCGAGCGGGTCATGTGTGACCTCGAGCACGCCCACGCCACGAGCCAGAAGCCGCTCAACGACATCGCTGACGCGACGGCGCGCGGCCGCGTCCAGATGCGTGCCGACCTCATCGAGCACAAGGTAGCGCGGGCGCATGGCGAGCACGCCGGCAATCGCCACAAGCTGCTGCTGACCGCCGGAAAGCTCTGTGGTCGCACGGCTGCGCAGCTCGCAAATGCCACAGGCCTCAAGCGCCTCATCAACGCGCCGCAGAACCTCCTCGCGGGGAAGTCCCAGGTTGCGTGGGCCAAAGGCCACCTCGTCCGAAACAAGGGAGCTCACGATCTGATTGCGCGGATCTTGCCTCACGTAGCCCACCAGGTGCGAAAGACCCTCGGGGCAGCCATCCACCAGCACGCTTCCCTCGCTCGGCGCAACAGAGCCGTTGATCAGGCGAACCAGCGTGGACTTCCCCGAACCGTTTGGGCCGAGAAGGACCACGCGCTCACCCGCCCCAACGCGCAGCGAGACATGGTCGAGCACGTCCTCCTCGCCATACGAGAAGCACGCGTCACTCACCTCGATCATGTCCCACCTCCTTACGAAAAAGGCCCCGGCACGTGGCCGGGGCCCAAAGTGTCTGCGAAAGGCCCGATGCTACTCGGCGCTCTCCTCGGCGGCCTCCTCGACGGGGGCCTCCTCGACCTTGGTGACGGTGGCCTTGGGAGCGGCCTTCTTGGCCTTCACGGGCTCGGTGACGAGCTCCATGATCACGATCTCGGCAGCGTCGCCCTTGCGGGGGCCGAGCTTCATGATGCGGGTGTAGCCGCCGTTGCGGTCGGCCCACATGCCCTGAGCGGCCTTCTCAAAGACCTCGCGGACGATGTCCTTGTCGCCAACCTTGGCGATGGCGAGACGGCGGCTCGCGATGTCACCCTTCTTGGCCCAGGTGATGACCTTGTCGACGTCGCCGCGGATGGCCTTGGCACGAACGTCGATGGTCTTGATGCGGTCGTTCTCAAACAGGGCGCGGACAAGGCTCTTCTTCATGGCCTTGGTGTGGCTCGCGTCGGTGCCGAGCTTCATGCCCCTCTTCTTGTTGTGTCGCATTTCTTGCTTCTCCTAAATCCGGCGGCGCGCCTAGGCCTTGAGGGACAGGCCCATGGACTCGAGCTTGTCCTTGACTTCCTCGATGGACTTGACGCCAAAGTTTCTGATGTTGAGAAGGTCGTTCTCGGAGAACTCGACGAGCTGGCGCACGGAGTGGATGCCAGCGCGCTTGAGACAGTTATAGGAACGGACGGAGAGGTCCAGGTCCTCAATCTGCTTGTCAAGCTCGATGTTGTCCTCCACGGTGCCCGCGGCAAAGATCGAAGAGTCCTCGACGGGCTCATCCTCGTCGGTCAGGCTCATGAACGCAGCCATGTGCTGGTTGATAATGTTGGCAGCCTCGACGACGGCCTCACGCGGGGTGATGGAGCCGTTGGTCTCGACCTCGAGCACAAGGCGGTCATAGTCCGTGTGACGACCAACGCGGCAGGCCTCGACGGCCTTGGCGCAGCGACGCACGGGCGAGTAGAGCGAGTCGACGTGAATGATCCCAATGGGGTCGTTCTCGCGCTCGTTGTCCTCGCCGGAAACGTAGCCGCGGCCCACGCCGATGCGCATCCTCATGGTGAGGTGAGAGCCGGCGCCGAGCGTGCAGATGACGTGCTCGGGGTTGACGAGCTCAAACTCGGCCGGAATCTCAAAGTCACCGCCGGTGACGGTGCAGGGGCCGTCCACAGAGATGGATGCCTCGGCCTCGTCGCCGGTACCCATAGAGCGGAAGACCAGGCCCTTAACGTTGAGCACGATGTCGGTGACGTCCTCGTAGACACCGTCGACAGTGGTGAACTCGTGCTGAACGCCATCGATCTGGATGGCCTCGACCGCAGCGCCCGAGAGCGAGGACAGCAGGACGCGGCGCAGGGAGTTGCCCAGCGTGTCACCGTAGCCACGCTCGAGCGGCTCGGCGCTCACGCGTGCGAGGTTGTCGCTGATCTCCTCGACCGACACCTGGGGTCGGATGAATTCGGACATTGCTACCTCCAAATCTGGTCGGGCTTACTTGGAGTAGAGCTCGACGATCAGCTGCGCGTCGATGTCGAGGTCGATCTGATCGCGCGTCGGCAGCTGGAGGACCGTGCCCTTGAGCTTCTCGATGTCAACCTCGAGCCAGGCGGGAACCGCCATGTGCTCGGAGGAGATGAGGGCCTCCTTGATGGGGAGCAGGTCGCGGGCCTTCTCGGCGACGGCGACCACGTCGCCGGCCTTCACCTGGTAGGAGGGGATGTCCACGCGCCTGCCGTTCACGGTGATGTGGCCGTGGCGGACGGTCTGGCGGGCCTCCTTGCGGGTGCGGGCAAAGCCGAGACGGAAGACGACGTTGTCCAGGCGGCACTCGAGCAGGCTCATCAGGTTGTCGCCGGTGATGCCCTCGCGCTTCATGGCGAGGACGTAGTAGTGACGGAACTGCTTCTCGAGAACGCCGTAGATGAACTTAGCCTTCTGCTTC
>DXAB01000055.1 GCA_019117265.1 Candidatus Olsenella pullicola | reverse complement strand
ACGCGGCGCACGACCATGTGGCGCTTGACGGCGTCGTTGATGCGCAGAACTCGATCGAGCTCGGCGATAACGGTGGGATCTGCGTGGAAGTTGATGAGGGTGTAGTCACCCTCGGTGAGGTCGTCGATCTCAAAGGCGAGCTTGCGCTTGCCCCAGTCCTCGACGCTGTCGACCTTGCCCGTCTCGCCAAGAGCGACCTCGATGCGCTTCATAACAGCGGCGCGGGTCTCCTCGCTGCACGTGGGGTCGACAAAGTACAGCAGTTCATAGGCCTTCATGTGGTTCACCTCCTCTGGGCTAATGGCTCCGGGACGTGAAGGTTTGCACCCGGAGCAGGAAAGGTTCGGCGAAGCATCATACCACAGAATTGATGACCTGCTAAAACCCTCCACGAATCCCCTGCGGGCCCTTGCAAGGATGGTACCCGGTGACTCTTGCATGGAGCTTCCCCACAGCTGACGGACAGCTGCCACCAGCCCCTATGCCGTCGCTCGGACGTGCGAGAACGTGTGGCGGCGAGAAGCGCCCGGGCTTCTCGCCGCCATGAATTCTCCATATTGAGCGTTGTCTTGAGGTGGGTGCCTACCGTGCGCTCGGATCTTCTGCCGAGAAGGGCGTGGGCTGGTCGTCCAGCGGCCCCCGCTCGGGAAGCCCGGCGGGCATGTCCTGCTCCTCCGTCTCAGCGGGCCCCTCAGCGGGAGCAGTCGGGGCCGGCGTGGGCTGGCCCTGATCGTCCCCATCCTGGGCGGGCGCGGGCGGCACGTCCTTCTCGGCCGCATCCTGGTGCGCCGCATACGGCTGTGGGTCAGCCGGAATGTCATAGGGTGCCTGCCAGGAGCCTCCCTGAGAAGCGGCGTCACGAGGGTCGGACACGGGAGCCGGAAGCGGGTCCTCGTCCCTGCCCCATGACGGCACGTCGAACTGCCTCATCCACAGGCCAACCGCCGTGGTCACAAGAAGCGTCATGACAACGTACATGAAGCTTGAAACCACACCGAGAACGACCAGCGAGGGAAGGGCACTGCCAATCATCGAGAAGACCATCTCGAGGATGATCCGCGTCTGCATGGAGCTCGAGATGATGGCACCGTAGCTCGTGAGGTACTCCGCGGTGCTCAGGAGCTGGGGAACGAGCGAGATGAGTGCGCAGAGGGCGATGATCGAGGCAACGATGCTCATGATGAGCGCGCCCACCACGCCCATACCAAAGATGCGCAGGATGCCGGAGGCGTCGTGAGAGAGCATCTGCCTGATGGCGGAGAGCCTAAAGCCCGCGCGCAAGCGCTTGTAGATGGTCGCGCGCAGGGCGGCAACCAGAACGACCACACCAAACAAGATGTTCGCCATCGACCAAACAAAGGTGAGCAGACCGCCAATGAGGGGAACCGCGCCGAGAATTCCCATGATGATTCCCGCGACGATGCCCCACGCAAGCGAGATGACGAACGCACGCGCACCGCTGCCGATGCACTCGCCCACGCGCACGCCCTTCTGCTTGGGGGAGGCGTTAATGTTCCAGGCGGTGAGGCGCGCCCACTCGAGGGCGTAGCCGAACACACCGAACATTCCCACGATGGGGACAAACATCGCCACTGTCATGACGAGGACGGGCTTGATCCAGCCGCGGTCCCTGGTGAGCAGCGCCCAGGAGCGCGCGAAGTACCGGTCCCTGCGAAATCCCTCGAGCTCGGTCTCACTAACCATGAGATCTCCTTAGCGTGATGCCTGTCACAAACATGTGTCGCAAGCGTAGCATTTCTCGCACATATGAAAAAACCGGCCACGGGGACCGGTCTTGACGCGCAATGGCGGAGGAGGAGGGATTCGAACCCTCGTACCCCCGAAGGGGTAAACGGTTTTCGAGACCGCCGCATTCAACCACTCTGCCACCCCTCCGAAGGGTGACGTGGCCCCTTGCGGGGCCACGGGCAATTCTGGCGGAGAGTCAGGGATTTGAACCCTGGAGACGCTTTAGGCGCCTACACGATTTCCAATCGTGCTCCTTCGGCCACTCGGACAACTCTCCATATTTGGTGCAGCGGTCAGTATAGCGTATTCCCCGCCGCCACGGAAGACTTTTTCATGATGAAAAGGGGCTGTCGCTTTTCATCGTCATGAGCAACAATTGACGAGCAGAACCACACATCACCCTTGCCGTACCCAAAAGGGGAGTTTCCGTGCTCGACATCTTTGCCCAATACAGCCCCGAGGTTGCTGCGGTCTCGCTGCCCACGTGGGTTGACCTCGCATCCGTAGTCGTGGGCTCGGCGGGCGGCGTCATGGTTGCCAGAACGCGCCACCTCGATGCCGTGGGCTTTGTCGGTCTGGCGCTTCTCTGCGGTCTGGGAGGTGGCCTCATCCGCGACATCATGATGCAGGTCGGCCGCATCTATATGCTGACCTCCCCCTTTGCCATCCCGGTGAGCGTTGCCACGGGCCTTGTGGCGTTTTTCTTCCCGCAGCCCCTCGACCGCGCGGGTAACCTGCTCGAGTGGCTCGACATCATGGCGGTGGCGCTCTTTGCCCTCGTAGGCACCGACAAGGCCATCGTGCACGGCTTCTACCCGGCCTCGTGCGTTCTCATGGGCATCATGACCGGCGTGGGCGGCGGCATGCTGCGCGACGTCTTTCTTGGCGAGGTTCCCCGCATCTTCCAGAAGTCGAACCTCTACGCGGTGTGCGCGCTTGCCGGCGGCGTCGTGTACTACCTGACCGTTGTGTGCCTCTCGATGAACAAGCTCTGGGGATCGCTGCTCTGCCTGTCCGTCACCATTGGCCTCAGGCGCTGGTCTCTGCGCTTCAACGTGCAGACGCCCGCCGACGTTGACCTTGGCCCCAAGGTCATGAGGCCCGTCCAGCGAGCCGCCCGACGCGTGCGCGTGACTCGCTGGCGCTCCAGCAAGAAGTAAAAGGGGACGTGCTTTTCCTCTCAGAGCGTTTGGGACAGGCCCCGGAGCATGTGCTCCGGGGTATGTTTGCAGCCACGACATCGAATTTGCCTGAACTTCACG
>DXAB01000054.1 GCA_019117265.1 Candidatus Olsenella pullicola | reverse complement strand
GTGGAAGCGAAAGTCATGAAAGCAAAGAAAAACTACGGATATGCCAAGATACGCCACCGTCGTGAACATCCCGGACACCACGGGCTACCAGCTGCCCGAGGACTTCGGTCGCCGCATCAAGGGCCTCGCGGACAACGTCATTGGCATCGAGAACGTCATCATCTCCGTGCACACCCACAACGACCTCGGCATGGCCACGGCGCTTGCCCTCCAGGGCGTCAAGAACGGCGCCCGCCAGATCGAGTGCACCGTGAACGGCCTGGGCGAGCGCGCCGGCAACACCGCGCTCGAAGAGGTCGTCATGGCCATCAAGATGCACGGCGAGGAGCTGGACGCCCACACCGACATCGTGACCCAGGAGCTCACGCGCGCGAGCCACCTCGTCAGCCGCATCACGGGCATGAGCGTCCAGGCCAACAAGGCCATCGTCGGTGCCAACGCCTTCGCGCACTCCTCGGGCATCCACCAGGACGGCGTCCTCAAGGCCCGCAACACCTACGAGATCATCGACCCCGCAGACGTGGGCGCCGCCGGCTCCGAGATCATCCTCTCGGCGCGCTCCGGTCACGCCGCGCTGCGCCACCGCCTGGCCGAGCTTGGCTACACCTTCGAGGACGCCGAGTTTGATGAGGTCTATCAGCGCTTCCTTGAGATCGCGGACCAGAAGAAGGAGGTCTACGACGAGGACCTCGAGTCCATGGTCCAGGAGCGCCAGCGCGACGTTGCCGCCGTCTACACGCTCGACGCCCTCCAGGTCTCCTGCGGCGACCCGCTCATCCCCACGGCCACGGCCACGATCACCGACGAGCTGGGCGTAAGCCACGTGGTGGCCGCCACCGGCGCCGGCCCCGTTGACGCCGCCTACCAGGCCATCGACAAGGTCGTGGCGGTCCACGGCGACCTTGCGGAGTTCTCCGTCAAGGCCATCACCCGCGGCATCGACGCCATCGGCGAGGTCACGGTGCGCATCACGGCCGAGGACGGCCGCGTCTACACCGGCCGTGGCGCCGACAACGACATCATCGTCTCGAGCGCCAAGGCGTACGTGAACGCCATCAACCGCATGATCCAGACCGCCCGTTCCAAGGAGGGTAAGTAAATGGCACGTCCCATGACCATGGCCGAGAAGATCCTTGCCGCCCACGCCGGGCTCGAGGAGGTTGTCCCCGGGCAGCTCGTGGAGTGCGACCTCGACCTCGTGCTCGCCAATGACATCACGGCGCCCATCGCCATCAAGACCGTGCGCGAGATCGGCGCCGGCGTCTTCGACCGCACCAAGATCTGCCTCGTGCCCGACCACTACGCCCCCAACAAGGACATCAAGAGCGCCGAGCAGACCAAGGTCACGCGCGACTTTGCCCACGAGTACGAGATCGAGCACTACTACGAGCAGGGCTGCATGGGCATCGAGCACGCCCTTCTCCCCGAGCGCGGCATCGTGGTCCCCGGTGACCTTGTGATCGGCGCGGACTCGCACACCTGCACCTACGGCGGCATCGGCGCCTTCTCCACCGGCGTGGGCTCCACCGACGCCGGCGTGGGCATGGCCACCGGGCGCGCCTGGTTCAAGGTGCCCGAGACCATCCGCATCGTGGTTGACGGCGAGCTTCCCGCTGGTGCCTCTGCCAAGGACGTCATCCTCTACGTCATTGGCAAGATCGGCGTGGACGGTGCCCTCTACTGCGCGATGGAGTTTGCTGGCTCCACGATCGAGGCCCTCTCCGTGGAGGGCCGCCTCACCATTGCCAACATGGCCATCGAGGCGGGCGGCAAGGCGGGGCTCTTTGAGGTTGACGACACGTGCCGCGAGTACGTGCGCCGCCGCAGCCAGCGAGCCTTCGTCGAGTACCACCCCGACGAGGACGCCCAGTACAAGCAGGTCATCCACATCGACGCCGCGGACATCGTCCCCACGGTCTCCTGGCCGCACCTGCCGAGCAACACGCATCCCGTGACCGAGAGCCGCGACATCACGATCGACCAGGTCGTCATTGGCTCCTGCACCAATGGTCGCATCGAGGACATGCGCGCCGCGGCCGAGGTGCTCTGCGGGCGCACCGTCGCTGACGGCGTTCGCTGCATCGTGATTCCCGCCACGCAGGGCGTCTGGCTCGAGTGCGTCCACGAGGGCCTCATGGACATCTTCATCAACGCGCACTGCGTGGTCTCAACGCCCACCTGCGGCCCGTGCCTGGGCGGCTACATGGGCATCCTTGCGGCGGGGGAGCGCTGCGTCTCCACCACCAACCGCAACTTCGTCGGCCGCATGGGCGACCCGACCTCAGAGGTCTACCTCGCGAGCCCTGCCGTTGCCGCGGCGTCCGCCGTGGCGGGCCACATCGCCCTGCCGTCAGACCTGTAAGGGGTCGCGGGGCTGCCGCTCAAGACCGTAGTTTTCTAGAACGGGCGGGGTGTGGACGATTTCGTTGAGAAAAACGTCCACGCCCCGCCCGTCCTTCTCGCCAGACGAATCGGATGGGTCCTAGAGCCGCTCTATGTAGCGCTGGACCATCTTCTGCGCGGCCCCGAGGGGGACGCCGTGGTGGGGGTGGCGGGCGTAGCGCAGAAACGACGCGTCCGTGCGCAGGAAGTCGAGCTGGCCCGCGCGGCGCACCACAAAGTCAAAGTAGAAGCTCAGGCGCGGCGCCATGAAGCCGCCGAGGACGACGTCGCAGTCAAAGATGGTGCGGATGACCTGGATGCCGCGCACGAGGTGCTCCGCGTAGTCGACAAAGCGCCCGACGGCCACGGGATCGCCGGAGTCAAAGCGCGAGAAGAACTCGTCAAGGGTGCAGCCCAGCTCGTCGGAGAGGCAGGCGCTCGAGCAGTACGCCTCGAGGCAGCCGCGTCTCCCGCAGGTGCAGGGCTTTCCGCCGGGCTCCACGCAGATGTGGCCAAACTCCGCGCTGGCGCCGCCCTCGCCCTCATAGGGCCTGCTCCCGATGATGATGGCGCCGCCCACGCCGCGCTCCAGGGAGAGGTAGGCGATGTTCTGCCCGGAGTGCGTGGGGAAGACCTCGGAGAAGCCGCCGCAGCTCGCGTCGTTGAAGACGTCCGCGGGAAGGGGGATCTCCGAGATGAGGCTCGCGGCGACGGGGCTTGAGTCCGTGATCTTGAGGACGCGCGTGTTGAGCAGGCGCCCCGTTGCGGGGTCTATCGCGCTCGGCACCGCCACGCCCACGCCGACCGTGCGCGTCCCGTGCGCGTCCATGCCCGAGACGCCCGCCTCGGCGGCCTCCTGAAGGGCGCAGGCGAGCTCCCGGGCGGAGATCGGCCCCTCGAGCGGCCACTCGCCGCCCACGCCGTCGACGATCTTGCCCCTCAGGTCGCAGCCGAGCACGCGGATCTGGCTGCCCGTCACCGAGATCCCGAGCGCGCCCACGCCACCGGCGTCCACGGAGAAGGTGTTCGCTCGCCTCCCCCCCGTGCTCTGGCGCTCGCCTCCGCTGGCGAGGATGCCCAGCTCCTCCAGACTCGCGAGCGTCTGGTAGACGGTGGGGAGGCTGAGGCCGGTCTCGCGCGCGATCTCCTGCTTGGTGAGCGCCTGCTCGGAGCGGTACAGGCACGAGAAGACGCTCGAGCGCGCCGGCGTGGTCCTTGCGGCTGGGTTTGGTGGGGGAGTGGTCATGGGGCTCCTGTCATGGGCGTGCTCGCCGCCTCCGTTGGAAATGCCGCCGTTCGCGGACTTTCTCAGGCAGTGCTTGATTCTACAAAAGACTTTTGTAAAAGTACTTTATAAAAGAAGACCAATCGGCGAGCGTCATGGGGAGAGAAGAGGCAACCATGTACTTCATTGGCGTCGACCTGGGCACGTCCGCCTGCAAGTTCCTGCTCATGGACGAGCGAGGAGAGATCCTCAACATCACGAGCAGGTCCTACGACGTCGAGTACCCGCGCCCCGGCTGGAGCCAGCAGAACCCCGAAGACTGGTGGCGCGCGGTGCGCGCGGGCGTCCCCGAGCTGCTCGCGGGCTTTGACGCCTCACAGGTAGCGGGCATCGGCTGTGGTGGCCAGATGCACGGCCTGGTTGCCCTGGACAAGAGGGACCAGGTGATTCGCCCCGCCATCCTCTGGAACGACGGCAGGACCGGCGAGCAGGTCCGCTTCCTTAACGGGGAGGTGGGCATCTCCCGGCTGCTCAAGCTCACCGGCAACATCGCCTACGCCGGCTTCACCGCGCCCAAGCTCCTGTGGATGCGCGACGAGGAGAGCGAGCTCTTCTCGCGCATCGCGCACGTGCTGCTTCCCAAGGACTATCTGAACCACCTGCTCACGGGCGAGTACGCCACCGACGTCTCGGACGCCTCGGGAACGCTGCTCTTTGACGTGGGGCGGCGCACCTGGAGCGACGAGATGCTTGGGCTCTGCGGCCTCACCGCGGCGCAGGTGCCGCGCGTCTTTGAGAGCTACGAGCCCATCGGCACGCTGCTCCCCGAGGTCGCCGACGAGCTGGGGCTTCCACGAGGCGTGGTCGTGGCCGCCGGCGCGGGCGACAACGCGGCCGCGGCGGTGGGGACGGGCGCCGTGGGCGCGGGGACGATGAACATCAGCCTCGGCACGTCCGGCACCGTCTTCATCCCCACGGCGGAGTTCTCCTCCGGGGTGGGCGACCGCATCCACTCCTTCTGCCACGCGGACGGGGCCTGGCACCTCATGGGGTGCATCCTCTCGGCGGCGAGCTGCAACGCCTGGTGGGTGAATGACGTGCTCGGCGCGGACGACATGGCGGCCGAGCAGGCGGGGATCGACGGCTCCTCCGCGCGCGCCGACCTCCCGTACTTCCTGCCGTACCTCATGGGCGAGCGCACCCCGCTCAACGATGTCAACGCCCGCGGCTCCTTTGTGGGCATGAGCATGTCCACCACGCGCGCGGACCTCACGCGCGCCGTGCTTGAGGGCGTTGCCTTTGCCGTGCGCGACTCGGTGGAGATCGCGCGCTCGCTCGGCGTCGACGTGACGTCCTCGACGGTGTGCGGCGGTGGCGCGAAGAGCCACCTCTGGCTGCAGATGCTCGCTGACGTGCTGGGCATCGAGCTCGTCTTGCCCACCACCGAGCAGGGGCCGGGCTACGGCGGGGCCATGCTCGCCTCCGTTGCGGCGGGCGCCTACCCCTCCGTTGCGGCGTGTGCGGGCGCCATCGTGGGCGAGCGCGAGAGGATCGAGCCCAGCCCTGAGCTCACCGCCGCGTACGAGCGGCGCTATCAGATCTGGCACGAGCTGTACCCCGCGTTGAAGGGCGCGTTTGAAAAGATGGGAGCCCGCAATGATTGAGATTCATTCCGTGGAGGACCCGTCCTTTGCCTCCTACGGCCGCGTCTGGCATGACGCGGATCCCGCAGCGTGTGGGGCGATCGCCGAGGCGCTGGCCGAGAAGACCCCGCTGCCCGAGGGCGTGGGGTACGTGCCCACCGACCCCGCCCTGCAGGGGCTTCTCGCGACCGAGAGGCTCGCCCCGACGCTCTTTGGCGGCCTGCCCGTGGAGTTTGGCTGGTGCAACGGCCACAACAGCAGCCTCAACTGCTTTGAGTACCACCGCTCGAGCGAGTTCAACCTCGGCGCCACGGACTTCGTGCTTCTTGTGGGGCGCCAGCAGGACATCGTGGACGGGAAGATTGACGCCGCCACCACCAGGGCGTATCGAGTGCCCGCGGGGGTGCTCGTGGAGCTCTACGCCACGACGCTCCACTACGCCCCCTGCCAGGTGGACGAGGGCGGCTTCAAGGTCCTCATCGCGCTTCCCGCGGGCACCAACGAGGAGATGCCCGGGCTTGTCTCGTCCGCCGGGGACGCCGGAATGCTCCGCGCCCTCAACAAGTGGCTGATCGCCCATCCGCAGAGCGCTGAGGCCTCCGACGGGGCCCACGTGGGCATCGTGGGCGAGAACCCCACAATTCCCAAACGCATATAAACGTTTATAAACACCGTGTACCCACGTTTTTCTCGTGATATGCCGATACCGAGAGAAATGCTACCGTTCGCAGATTTGTGTCAGGTCTAAACGTTTAATAAACTGACCCTATCTATAGAGCTAATTGGATGGGGCGCACCGCGCTTCTCGCGCCCCGAGGAGAGGAGTAACAGCATGGCCATCACGTCCAGCAACATCCCTGACGTCAAGGTTGGCATCGTCGCCGTCTCGCGCGACTGCTTCCCGATCGAGCTCTCCGAGCGCCGCCGCGCCGCCGTCGCGGCCGCCGTGGCCGAGCTCGGCGTTGACGCCGTCGAGGTGAAGAAGACCGTCGAGTCCGAGGCCGACGTCGAGCCCGCCCTCGCCGAGGCCGTTGCCGCCGGCGCCAACGCGCTCGTCGTGTTTCTCGGCAACTTTGGCCCCGAGACGCCGGAGACCCTGCTCGTCCAGAAGTTTGACGGCCCGGCCATGTGCGTGGCTGCCGCCGAGGGCGACGGCGACCTCGTGAACGGCCGCGGCGACGCCTACTGCGGCATGCTCAACTGCAGCTACAACCTGGGCATGCGTCACCTCGCGGCGCACATCCCGGCCTACCCGGTGGGCACGGCCTCCGAGGTCGCGCAGATGATCAAGGACTTTGTGCCCGTGGCCCGCGTGGTCATCGGCGTGCGCAACCTCAAGATCATCTCCTTTGGGCCGCGCCCGCAGGACTTCTTTGCCTGCAACGCCCCGATCAAGGGCCTCTACCAGATTGGCGTCGAGATCGAGGAGAACTCCGAGCTCGACCTGCTCGTTGCCTACAAGGCCCACGCCAACGACCCGCGCATCGCAGACGTCTGCGCCGACATGGCCGCCGAGATGGGCGAGGGCAACTACTACCCCGACCTTCTCGAGCGCATGGCGCAGTTTGAGCTCACCCTGCTCGACTGGGCCGAGCAGCACAAGGGCGCCCGCAAGTACGTGGCCTTTGCCGACAAGTGCTGGCCCGCCTTCCCCGAGGAGTTTGGCTTTGAGCCCTGCTACGTGAACTCCCGCCTCGCCACGCGCGGCATCCCCGTGGCCTGCGAGGTCGACATCTACGGCGCCCTCTCCGAGTACATTGGCATGTGCGCCTCCGACGACACGGTGACCCTGCTCGACATCAACAACTCCGTGCCCGCCTCCCTCTACGAGGAGCAGATCGCCGGCAAGTTCGATCAGGACTGGAAGCTCACGGACACCTTCATGGGCTTCCACTGCGGCAACACCCCGAGCTGCAAGCTCTGCGCCGACCGCGCGGTCAAGTACCAGCTCATCCAGCACCGCCTGCTCGAGCCCGCCGGCTCCGAGCCGGACTTCACCCGCGGCACCCTCGAGGCGGATATTGCCCCGAGCCAGATCACGTTCTACCGCCTGCAGTGCGACTCCGACGGCGTCCTGCGCAGCTACGTTGCCGAGGGCGAGGTCCTGCCGGTCACGACCTGCTCCTTCGGCGGCCGCGGCGTCTTTGCCATCCCGGAGATGGGCCGCTTCTATCGCCACGTCCTCATCCAGAAGCGCTACCCGCACCACGGCGCGGTTGCCTTCAACCACTGCGGTCGCGTCCTCTTTGACGCCCTGCGCTTCCTGGGCGTTGAGGACATTGCCTACAACCAGCCCAAGAGCCTCCCGTACCCCACGGAGAACCCCTTCGCGTAAGGCTGGGATTGCTCGGCTGACCTGACGAGAAGAGCGGGCGGCCTGCCTTCAAATGCTTATCTGCTGCGGCCTCTTTGGACTGCTTTTCTGGCTTTTGTTCATTTTTATCTAT
>DXAB01000053.1 GCA_019117265.1 Candidatus Olsenella pullicola | reverse complement strand
TCAAGTATTATTTTTTTACGAGTTCTTACGGTCCCCTTCTCTCTGGGAGGAAAAGCACGTCCCCTTTTGGCAGCCTACTCGTCGCCGAAGCTGATGCCGAGGGCCTTGGCCTCCTTGACGAGGTCGCCCTTGGGGTCGACGTACTTGAGCTTGCCGGCGACCTCCTCGAGCGGCACGCGGCACATCTTGCCGTTGACCTGGGCAATCATGACGCCGAACTTGCCCTTGAGGCAGGCGAGCGCCGCCTCGACGCCGCACTGCGTCGCGAAGATGCGGTCCTGGGCGTCGGGCTGGCCGCCGCGCTGCGTGTGGCCCGGCACGGCGATGCGGATCTCGCGTCCGGTGCGCTTGTCGATCTCGGCGGCGATGTCGTAGGCGATCGAGGGGGTCGTGCGCTCGGCGAGGAGCTTCTTGTACTCCTTCTTGGAGAGGGCCGCCTCCTCCTTGGAGATCGCGCCCTCGGCGACCACGACGATCGTGAACCGGGAGCCGGCCTTGTCGCGCTCCTCGATCACGCGCACGACGTTGTCCATGTCGTAGGGGATCTCGGGGATGAGGATGACGTCGGCGCCGCCGGCGACGCCCGCGTACAGCGGGATCCAGCCGACCTTGTGGCCCATGATCTCGATGACGAAGACGCGCCCGTGCGAGCTCGCGGTGGTGTGGATCTCGTCGATGCAGCGGGTGGCGACCTCCACCGAGCTCGCAAAGCCGAAGGTCATGTCGGTGCCGAAGGTGTCGTTGTCGATGGTCTTGGGAAGCGCGATGACGTTCAGGCCCTCCTGGGAGAGGCGGTTGGCGGTCTTGGTGGAGCCGTTGCCGCCGAGCATGAACAGGCAGTCGAGGCCGAGCTTCTTGTAGGTCCCCTTCATGGCCTCGACCTTGTTGACGCCATCGGCCTCGGGCGTGTCGAGCAGCTTGAACGGGGTGCGGCTCGTGCCCAGCACGGTGCCGCCGCGCGTGAGCAGGCCCGAGAAGTCGCGGTTGTCCATGCGGCGGTAGCGCTCGTAGATGAGGCCCTGGTAGCCGTCCTCGAAGCCGTACACCTCCACCGGCTCCTTGGACTGGCGATAGAGCGTCTTGACGATGCCGCGCATGGTGGCGTTGAGCGCCTGGCAGTCGCCGCCGCTCGTGAGAAGTCCGACCCTGAGCATAGGTGTTCCCCTTCCTCGCTGCACACAGATAGGCAGATTATGGCGCTTTCAGAAAGCGTCGGGCCGTCTTGTCCGCGAGCGGCATCGTTCTCAGTGCCGTGCGACGCGCGCCGGGCGAGAAGGACGAGCAGGAGAGAAGGACGAGCGGGCCGCGCCGCCTACCGCGGCTATGGGATAATCGCATCGACCAGAAGGCGTGAGAGGAAGGGCGGCTGTGATAACCGGAGCAACGAAGGCCAAGGTCGACGACGTCTGGCAGAAGATGTGGGAGGGTGGCATCACCAACCCGCTCGAGGTCATCACGCAGCTTACCTACCTCATGTTCATTCGTTCGCTCGATGCCCGGGAGTTTGACGCCGAGCGCATGGAGATGCTCACGGGCGAGCCGCAGAGGCACATTTTTCCGCAGACCCCCGAGGGCGCGCGCCTGCGCTGGAACTTCTTCAAGGACCTCAAAGCCGAGTCTATGCACAGCGTTGTCGCAAACGAGGTGTTCCCGTTCATCAAGAAGCTGAACGACGGCACCCCCTTCGCGCAGTGCATGAGGGATGCCACTTTCGGAATCCAGAACCCCAAGACCCTGCAGCGCGCCGTCTCCGGCATCGACGAGCTCATGAGGGATTTTGACGACCACATCGGGGACCTTGGCGACCTCTACGAATACATGCTGAGCAAGCTCTCCACGGCGGGCACCAACGGCCAGTTTCGCACGCCCCAGCATATTCGCCAGATGATGGTCGAGCTCGTGCGGCCTCGCCCGGCGAGCTTATCTGCGACCCGGCCTGCGGAACGGCGGGATTCTTGATTTCGGCCGCGGAGTACATCCGCGCCCACTTTGGCGACTCCATGTCGGACGAAGACTGGGCAGTGTTCTCGGGTGAGAAGGACGGGCGACGCCAGTTCAGCGGCTTCGAGACGGATCAGACCATGCTCCGCATCAGCACCATGAACATGCTGCTGCACTCCGTTGAGCTGCCGGACATCCGCTACATGGATTCGGTGAGCAAGAACAACACCATTCACGGCAAGTTCGACCTCATTCTGGCCAACCCGCCATTCACGGGAAACGTGGACGCGGAGGACATCGACCCCGAGCTCAAGGCAATCTGCAACACCAAGCAGACGGAGCTGCTGTTCGTGGCGCTGTTCCTGCGCATGCTCAAGCGTGGCGGTCGCTGCGCGTGCATCGTCCCCAACGGCGTACTCTTTCGCAGCAACTCCAAGGCGTACGGTCAGCTGCGTCGAGAGCTGGTCGAGAACCAGAAGCTCGAGGCCGTCATACACATGCCCAGCGGCGTGTTCAAGCCCTACTCCGGCGTGAGCACGGCCGTCCTGGTCTTTACCAAGACCGATGCAGGCGGGACTGATGATGTGTGGATGTACAACATGGAGGGTGACGGCTACACTCTCGACGACAAGCGCGATCGTGACGAGAAGCACGACGACATTCCCGACGTCATATCCCGTTTTTCCGACCTCGAGGGCGAGAGGGACCGCTCGCGCACCGAGAGGAGCTTCCTCGTTCCCAAGCGGGAGATCGTTGACAACGACTACGACTTCAGCTTCAACAAGTACACCGAGATCGTGTACGAGAAGAAGGAGTATCCGCCCACGAGTGAGATTCTGGCGGAACTTGCGGAGCTCAACCGTCAGATGGCCGAGGGGCTTGTGGAGCTCCAGAGGATGCTCGGCGGTGATGCGGAGTGAGTGCTAGCAGCAAACCCCCCTTTGTGGGGGAGGACCGAGTTACGTTTGCGGATGCGTTCAAAGAGGTATCCAAGGGCGTTAAAAAAATAAAACAGGCAGACTACCTTCCTTATGGACGGCATCCGATTGTAGATCAGGGGAAGAAACCAGTCGCAGCGTACTCCAATACTGAGGAGGGGCTCTTTTCTGACGTGCCGGCAATCGTATTTGGAGATCACACTAGGTGCGTGAAGTACGTCAGTGAGCCATTCTTTGCCGGAGCGGATGGCGTGAAGATACTTAAGCCTCTTCTGTCAGATAATGTTCGCTATTGGTACCATGCCCTGAAAAGCGTCAGGCTGGAAAGCCTTGGATACAGTCGACATTACAAGCTGCTTAAGCAAAAGACCTTTGCATGTGCGGACGAAAAGCGCCAACTTGCTATATGCGAAGTCTTAGATGCCACCTTGATGCTTGCGAACCTCGCCCGCCGCCAGCTCTCCCTCCTCGACGACCTGGTCAAATCCCGCTTTGTCGAGATGTTCGGGGACCCGGAAAACCCTGTGGGAAAATGGGAGGAGAGGAGGCTGGATGGCTTTTGTGTAGTTGCTACGGGCAATACCCC
>DXAB01000052.1 GCA_019117265.1 Candidatus Olsenella pullicola | reverse complement strand
GATGATGACAAACTACCCTGTCACCTTTGTCACAACCCTGTCGCCTCTGTCTTCACCTCTGTCGGCATAGCGCCTGGTTGACAATCGCGGTATTGACGAACTCGCGCGTCTCTCGGTTGAACTCGTAGACGAGGACGCAGCAGTTGCCGAGGTAGACATCTTGCGGGCAGCGTGCGAGGTGCTCCCACGCGCGCTTGAACTGCAGCGTGGCAGAGCCGTGGCTCACAGCGAGAACCGTCTCGGCCCCGGGTGCAAGCATGATTTCCGTCATAGCGGAAACGATGCGCTTGCGCAGCGCCACGCTCCCCTCCCCTCCATAGGGCACGAGCGTCTCACCGGGATCCCAGAGCTCGCTCGGCACGTCCTCGGCAGGGCCGCCCTCAAAGGGGCCATAGCTGCGCTCCTCGAGTCCCTCCACCGCCTCGACGGGAGGAAGGTCAAGCGCTCCCGCCGCACGCAGCTCCTCGCGCACCACCTCGAGCGTGCTTCTCGCCCGCCCAAGAGGAGAGGTGCACATGCGGTCAAAGCGCACGCCCTGGGCAGCTATCCAACGACCGGCAGCATGTGCCTGCTCAACCCCAAGCAACGTGAGCGGTGAGTCGCAGCGACCCTGAACGCGATGCTGGAGGTTGAACTCGGTCTGCCCGTGACGAAGGACGAAGAGCACAGACATGGCTACAGTGCCTCCGTGATGGCGGAGAGAAGGTCCTCGTACGTCTCGTACGCGGCAAGGTCCGGGTTGGCTTTCTGGATCGCATCCGTGCTGCGAAAGAGGAAGCCCGCCTTGCTCGCGCGGATCATGGCGAGGTCGTTGAAGGAGTCACCAGCGGCGATGGTGTCAAAGCCACAGGACTGGAGTGCGCGTACGGTCGTGAGCTTGGAGTTCTCGCAGCGCATGCGATGTCGAACGATCTGGCCGCCGGAAGCCACCTCAAGGGAGTTGCACAGGAGCGTGGGCCAGCCGAGCTTGGCCATGAGGGGACGGGCAAACTCCTCGAACGTGTCGCTCAGAATGACGACCTGCGTTCTCTCGCGCAGTGCGTCGAGAAACGCGCGTGCGCCGGGCAGCGGGTCGATACGTGAGATGACGTCTTGGATCTGCGGAAGACCGAGGCCGTGCTCGCGTAGCGTGGCAATGCGAAACGCCATGAGCTTGTCATAGTCCGGCTCGTCGCGCGTGGTACGAGAGAGCTCCGGGATGCCCGACTCCTCCGCAAACGCGATCCAGATCTCCGGCACGAGCACGCCCTCAAGGTCAAGGCAAACGATGTTCATGAGACGTTCCTTCCTAGCGCCATCCCTCAAGACATCATAGCGCGCATCGGTTTCTCGTATGAAAACGGAACTCGCGAGAACGGGCGCCCCCGAAGGGACGCCCGTCGCAGCGTGTGTCATCTGGATCGAGCCGCTACCTCTCTGAGGCAATGCCGTACCAGGCCACGCCCTCCTGCTGCCAGCCGATGGTGCCAAGCTTGTCGTACTCGCCCTTGTTGGCCGTATAGAGGTGGGTGGCCGTGGTCTCGAACGGGTTGAACAGGCGGTAGAGCGGCTGGGCGCCCTCGTCCTCGGCGTCCGCGGAGCGCCAGGCGACGCCCTCATCCTGCCAGCCGAGCTCAACGAGCGCGTCGCGCTCCTCAGCCTTCATGGTGAAGTGGTGGTCGTCCGCGAACGGGTTGAACAGGCGGTAGACCGGCTCTCCGGTCGCCGGCGCCGTCCAGGCCTCCCCCTCGTAGGTCCAGCCGAGCCCCACGAGCAGGTCCTTCTCGCCGGCGTCTGCGGTGTAGAGGTGCTCGCCGGTGTACTGGTTGTAGAGGCGCAACATCGTGACGGGCTGCTCGGACAGCTCAACGAGCGAGAACGTCGAGAAGTGCGTGGTGACAAAGCTCACCGTGCCCTTGGAGGCGTCCACGGTGGCCTTCATGTCCGTCACCGTGCCGTCCTCGGCCACGTGATAGACGCGCAGGCCATCGGACGACACTCCCTTGGGAAGGGGCAGCGTCACCGTGGCACTCGCCCCGTCGGGCATCTCGGCGAGACTCCCCTCGGAATCCTCGAGGTGAAGGTCGTAGCTGCACAGGACCTTTGAGGCGTCGACGGCATCACTCACAAGAAGAGCGACCCTCTCGGCATCCTTGCCCTCGATGGTCGTTGCCATGAGGTCAAGGTAGTACAGCTTGATATACGTTTCGGCATCAGGCGCAGAGAAGGAGGCCGTCGCACCCGCGCTGTTCTTGAGCTCAAGCCGTGCTGGATACGTGTGCTGCAGGGCAATTGCCCTCACCTCAACGGGGTCCCTGTAGTCAAGCACTTCGTCCGAGACGTCCTCGACGACGTAGTCAAGGGTGACCACGTCTCCCTCCGTCGAGGTGACGGTGACCGTGGTTGTGCCTACGGCCTTGGGTACAACGTAGATGAATGACTCGCTCTCCCATTCGTTAACAGGGAGGCGCTTGTACTCCACCGTTGCAACGCTCTCGTTTGAGCTCGAATATCCCCTAGGTGCAATCTCGCCCCTGAACTCGTCCTCGGAGTAGTAGTGGAGAATGGCGTCGCGGCTGACCTGACCCTGCATGAATCCAATGTGTGAGACATCATCGCCGCAAACCGGGCAGCTCATTATCACGCTGATCGTTTCCGCGGTCTTGGGCTCTTCGGCCTTCGCCTGCACGGGGGCAAACGTCAGGCAAAGCGCGCCCAGCGCAACGGCAAGGGCGCCGGCCGCTTTTTGAAGTGCTTTCATGGGCTTCCCTCCTCGATGCGCCCGTCACGCAATGACGGGCGTGGCCAATATGGGACGGTAGTAACCTCTTGGGGAGGACGTCTTCGGCCCGCCCCATTCGCGCGATGCGTGAATCGTATATCCCACTCTGCCCGCAACCTTACGCACATTTCGTAAAATGATGTGATTTCTCGGCCAGCGTCACGCATGGGGACAAGTCATAATTTGTGATTAACTGATGTTTATAGTTCGTACTTTGATTTTGTGGCATGGTTTCGCCCGTGGCACGCGGCCTCTTACCAAACCAGCGCGGGACCGGTATGCAAAAGCCCCCGACCTTCCGACGAGAGGCTTCGTAAGAAGTCTCTCTCTGGAAGATCGGGGGCTTTCCCCAAAGCGTGAGAGCCTACGGCTTAGAGCTTGATCTCGATGTCAACGCCGGCCGGGAGGTCAAGACGCATGAGCGAGTCGACCGTGGAGGGCGAGGGGTCGAGGATGTCGATGAGGCGCTTGTGGGTGCGCATCTCAAACTGCTCGCGGGAGTCCTTGTCCTTGTGCGGCGAGCGGATGACGGTGTAGAGGTTGCGCTCGGTGGGCAGGGGGATGGGTCCGGACACGCGGGCACCGGTCTTCTGAGCGGTGTCGACGATGAGCTTCGCGGACTGATCAACGACCTCGTGATCGTAGCCCTTGAGGCGAATCCTGATCTTCTGGCTTGACACTTTGTACCTCCAAATGAGCTAGGGCTCGTGATCGTTGACTTAAGAAGCGCTTCCGCCGTTCTTGGCGATGATCTCGTCGCGAATGTTCTTCGGAACGGGCTCGTAGGAGTCGAACTGCATGGTGTAGCTCGCACGACCCTGGGTCTGGGAGCGGAGGTCGGTGGCGTAGCCGAACATCTCGCCCAGCGGCACCTTGGCACGGATGACCTTGGTGTCGCGACGGTCCTCCATGCCCTCGATCTTGCCGCGACGAGAGGAGAGGTTGCCCATGACGTCGCCCATGTACTGCTCGGGCGTCTCGACCTCGACCTGCTCGACGGGCTCGAGGAGGATGGGGTCGGACTTCTTCAGGGCGTCCTTGATGGCCATGGAGCCCGCGATCTTGAAGGCGGCCTCAGAGGAGTCGACCTCGTGGTAGGAGCCGTCGATGAGCTTGACCTTGATGTCAACGACCGGGTAGCCGGCAATGACGCCGCTCTCGAGTGCCTCCTGGATGCCCTTGTCGATTGAGGGGATGTACTCCTTCGGGATGACGCCACCGACGATGGCGTTCTCGAACTCGTAGCCCTTGCCCTCCTCGTTGGGCTCCATGTCGATGATGGCGTGGCCGTACTGGCCGCGACCACCGGACTGGCGGACGAACTTGCCCTCAGCGTGCATGACGGCCTTGCCGGCGGTCTCACGGTAGGCGACCTGCGGCTTGCCCACGTTGCAGTCAACCTTGAACTCGCGACGCAGACGGTCGACGATGATCTCGAGGTGCAGCTCGCCCATGCCGGAGATGATGGTCTGGCCGGTCTCGTGGTCGGTGTGGACCTGGAACGTCGGGTCCTCCTCGGCGAGCTTGGCCAGGCCCACGGACATCTTGTCCTGCTCGGCCTTGGTCTTGGGCTCCACGGCAACGGAGATGACCGGGGTGGCAAACTCGATGGACTCGAGGATGACCGGGTGCTTCTCGTCGCAGAGGGTCTCGCCGGTGGTGGTGTTCTTGAGGCCGACGCACGCGACGATGTCGCCGGCGGAGCAGGCGTCACGGTCAACGCGCTCGTTGGCGTTCATCTCGAGGATGCGGCCCAGGCGCTCACGGTTGTCCTTGACCGAGTTGTAGACATAGGAGCCCGCCTCGGCCTGACCGGAGTACACGCGGATGTAGGTGAGCTTGCCCACGTAGGGGTCGGTCATGATCTTGAAGGCAAGAGCGGCGAAGGGCTCCTTGGGGTCGGCGTGGCGGACCTCGGGCTCACCCTTGAGGTTGGTGCCATCGATCTCGGTGACGTCGAGCGGGCTCGGGAGGTAGTCCACGACGGCGTCGAGAAGCT
>DXAB01000051.1 GCA_019117265.1 Candidatus Olsenella pullicola | reverse complement strand
GGGCACGCCCACGTGAGCCTTGAGCTCCTCGATGCGGGCGACGAAGTTCTCGAAGACCTCCTGGTCGGTGCGGCCCTTGATGCCGCAGAAGCGACCGGCCTCGGCGTAGCGCGCCAGGGTCTTGGGGTGGTCGTACTGCGGGAAGGTGCCCATCTTCACCGGGCGCTCGGCGGCGTTGTAGCGCATGACGCGGGTCAGGATGACCGCGTTGGCCAGGCCGTGGGCGATGTGGTGATAGGCGCCGAGCTTGTGGGCCATCGAGTGGTTGACGCCGAGGAAGGCGTTGGCGAAGGCCATGCCGGCGAGGCAGGAGGCGTTGGCCATGTGGTCGCGGGCCTCGACGTCGGTGCCGTCGTCATAGGCGCGCTCGAGGTAGTTGAGGACGAGCTTCATGGCGCGAAGCGCGAGGCCGTCGGTGTAGTCGGACGCCATGATGGAGACGTAGGCCTCGAGGGCGTGCGTGAGCACGTCGACGCCGGAGGCGGCGGTCAGGCCCTTGGGCTGGGTCATCATGTTGTCGGTGTCGACGATGGCCATGTTGGGCAGGAGCTGGTAGTCGGCGATCGGCCACTTGGTGCCGGTGTTGGCGTCAGTGATGATCGAGAACGGCGTCACCTCGGAGCCGGTGCCGGAGGAGGTGGGGATGGCCACGAAGAAGGCCTTCTCGCCCATCTCGGGGAAGGTGTAGATGCGCTTGCGGATGTCCATGAAGTCCATGGCCATGTCCTCGAACTTGGCCTCGGGGTGCTCGTACATCATCCACATGATCTTGCCGGCGTCCATGGCCGAGCCGCCGCCGATGGCGATGATGCAGTCGGGCTCGAAGGCCTTGACCTGCTCGAGGCCGCGCTCGCAGTCCTGGAGCTTAGGGTCAGGCGAGATGGACCAGAAGCTGGAGTAGACGATGCCCTGCTCGTCCAGGGACTCCTCGATCTTCTTGGTGAAGCCAGACTTGTAGAGGAAGGAGTCGGTGACGATGAAGGCGCGCTTCTTGCCGTAGACCTCGGAGAGCTCGCGCAGGGCCACGGGCATGCAGCCCTTCTTGAAGAAGACCTTCTCGGGGACACGGAACCACAGCATGTTCTCACGCCTCTCTGCGACGGACTTGATGTTGAGCAGGTGCTGGGGGCCAACGTTGCCGGAGACGGAGTTGCCGCCCCAGGAGCCGCAGCCGAGCGTCAGCGACGGCGCCATCTTGAAGTTGTAGATGTCGCCGATGCCACCCTGGGCGGCCGGGGTGTTGATGAGGATGCGGCAGGTCTTCATGCGCTTGGCGTGCTCGGCCATCTTCTCGGTCTCGCGCGTGTCGATGAACAGCGAGCTCGTGTGGCCGTAGCCGCCGTCGGCGATGAGGCGCTCGGCCTTGGAGAGGGCGTCCTCCCAGTCCTTGGCGCGGTACATGCCGAGGATGGTGGTCAGCTTCTCGTGCGCCCACGGCTCGGAGGGCTCGACGGACTCGACCTCGCCGATGAGGACCTTGGTGCTCTCGGGGACGGTCACGCCGGCGGCCGCGGCGATCTTGGGCGCGGGCTGGCCGACCATCTTGGCGTTGACGCCGCCGTTGACGATGACGGTGTTGCCAACCTTGGCGATCTCCTCGCCCTGGAGGAAGTAGCAGCCGCGCTTCTGGAACTCGGCCTTGACCTTGTTGTAGACCTTGTCCAGGACGATGACGTTCTGCTCGGTGGCGCAGATCATGCCGTAGTCGAAGGTCTTGGAGTGGATGATGGAGTTGACGGAGAGCTCAACGTCCGCCGTGTCGTCGATGATGGCGGGGTTGTTGCCGGGGCCGACGCCGAGGGCGGGCTTGCCGGAGGAGTACGCGGCGTTGACCATGCCCGGGCCACCGGTGGCCAGGATGATGTCAGCGGAGCGCATGAGCTCGGCGGTCATGTCAAGGGACGGGACGTCGATCCAGTCGATGATGCCCTTGGGGCAGCCGGCGGCCTCGGCGGCCTCGCGCACGATGCGGGCGGCCTCGGCGGTGCAGGCCTTGGCGCGCGGGTGCGGCGAGATGAGGATGGCGTTGCGCGTCTTCAGGCAGATGAGCGTCTTGAAGATTGCCGTGGAGGTGGGGTTGGTCGTCGGGATGACGGCGGCAACCAGGCCGATGGGCTCGGCGATCTGCTTGTAGCCGAAGGCCTTGTCGTCGGAGATGACGTCGCAGGTCTTCATGTCCTTGTACTTGTTGTAGATGTACTCGGAGGCGTAGTGGTTCTTGATGACCTTGTCCTCCATGATGCCGTAGCCGGTCTCCTCCACGGCCATCTTGGCCAGCGGGATGCGGGCCTTGTTGGCCGCCATGGCGGCGGCGTAGAAGATCTTGTCCACCTGCTCCTGGGTGAACTTCGCGAACTCGGCCTGCGCGGCACGCATCTCCTTGATGCGGGCTTGCAGCGCCTCGACGCTGTCAATCGTGGTCGTAACGTTGTCTGCCATGCGTTCCTCCTATTTCTCGGACCGCGCGGGCGACGCATCGCAAACGCGGTCGTACAAAGGACAGGATAG
>DXAB01000050.1 GCA_019117265.1 Candidatus Olsenella pullicola | reverse complement strand
GCCCGCGTTTGCCGGGAAGGGGGGTGAGCTCGCATGAAGAAGCTCGCCGAGGTCCTCAAGGACTGGGAGGCCGTGATCGGCCTCGAGGTTCACACCGAGCTCACCACGCTCGAGACCAAGATGTTCTGCAACTGCCGCCTCTCCCACGACGATGAGCCCAACACCAACGTCTGCCCCGTCTGCCTGGGCATGCCGGGCGCGCTGCCCGTGCCCAACGAGAAGGCCATCGAGTCGATCGTGATGGCGGGCCTGGCCACCAACTGCCAGATCCAGCGCCACTCCATGTTCTACCGCAAGCACTACTTCTACCCGGACATGGCCAAGAACTTCCAGACCACGCAGGGCCCCGTGGCGTTCTGCATGCACGGCCAGCTTGACCTGGAGGTCTCCGGCGCCGGCGCCAAGGAGCGCCCGGACTCCACGGTGGAGAAGGACGCGGACGGCGGCTACGTGGCGCCCATCCGCATCCTGCGCATCCACATGGAGGAGGACGCCGCCAAGATGGTGCACGTGGGCGGCGAGGAGGGCCGCATCGGCGGCGCGGCGGAGTCCCTCATCGACTACAACCGCTGCGGCACGCCGCTCATCGAGCTCGTCACCGAGCCCGACCTGCGCACGCCCGAGGAGGCGCGCCTCTTCATGGAGAAGCTGCGCCAGACCTTCCTCACGCTCGGCATCTCAGACTGCTCGCTCGAGAGCGGCTCCATGCGCTGTGACGGCAACATCTCGCTGCGCCGCCGCGGCGAGACCAAGTTTGGCACCAAGACCGAGATGAAGAACATCAACTCGTTCAAGAGCCTGCACGACGCGCTCGAGTACGAGATCTGCCGCCAGGCCGAGGTGCTCGAGGAGGGCGGCATCGTCTACCAGGAGACGCGCCACTGGGAGCCCAGCCGCCGCCGCACCGTGGTCATGCGCGTCAAGGAGACCGCGGACGACTACCGCCTCTTCCCGGACCCGGACCTCGCGCCCTTCGACCTCACGGACGAGTTCGTCGAGCGCTGCCGCGCGCGCATCCCGGAGCTGCCGGACGCCAAGCGCGACCGCTACATGGCCAGCTTTGGCCTCAAGCGCGCCGACGCCGCCCAGCTTGCGGGCGACCCGAAGGTCGCAGCCTTCTTCGAGGAGGCCCTCGAGGGCGCAGGCGAGAAGGTCGTGCCCACGCTGGCCAACGTGATGGTGAACCTCGCGCCGAGCTACGACGCGCTCACGGTGGCACAGGTCCGCGGAATCTCCGCGCTTCTCGCCGAGGACGCCATCACGTTCGCGCAGGCACGCGAGGTGCTCGACGCGGTCAACGGCACCGAGGAGGACCCGGCCGCCTACGTGGACGCCCACGGCATGCGGCAGTCCACAGACGAGGGCGCGCTTGGCGCCATCGTGGACGAGGTGCTCGCGCGTTGCACGGACCAGGTCCAGCAGTACCGCGACGGCAACAAGAAGGTGCTCGGGTTCCTCGTGGGCCAGTGCATGAAGGCGGCCAAGGGCTCCGGCAACCCCAAGGCGTTCAACAAGATGCTCGCGGAGCGGCTCGAGGCGTAGGAGCCCGGGGCGCACGGCGAGAAGGGCGATGGCCTCGCTAAGCAGGATCTTCCGCGAAGAGCAGTCCTGCTTAGCGAGGCCATCGCCCTTCTCGCCGTGCGCCCGCCCCGGAAGATCCGGCGCTCAGACAGCTTGCCGAGAAGAACGCTCGGCAAGAACTCGCGACGGACCTTCTGGGGTCGGCCTGTGGGCCCCCGCCGTTGGGGCGACAATCGGACGGCCTGCGGGTTCAAACCGTCCGCGGAGCACTCGTCCTTCTCGCTGACTGCACCGTGCGAACCTGCTAGACTGCCGACCCCGAAGGGCTGACCAGCGGGAGGGGAGCACGATGGACGAGCAGATCGAGGCGGCGGTTGAGCCGGTCTCAGAGGTCGTGACGGAGGACGAGGAGGCGCGCGGCGAGAAGCTCTCGCAGAAGCGCATGGCCTACAGCTTCCCCCAGTTCTTCGTCCTGCTCAACGTGGGCCTCATCCTCACCGCCGTTGCGCTCGTGCTCTTCAAGACGCCCAACCACCTGGCCTTTGGCGGCACCACGGGCTTTGCGATCCTCTTCAACGCGTTGATCCCGGCTCTGCCCGTCTCGGTCTACATGTGGATCCTGAACGCCGTACTGGTGCTTCTGGGCGTCATCTTCCTAGACCGCAAGGTGGTGCTGTGGAGCGCCTTTGCGTCCTTTGCGCTCTCTGGCTACACCTCGCTCTTTGAGTGGCTCTTCCCCGTGACCCAGTCCATCACCGGCGACCTCTGGCTCGACGTCTGCTTTGCGGTGCTGCTGCCTGCCGTGGGCTCGGCCATCGTCTTTGACATCGGCGCGTCCACCGGCGGCACGGACATCCTGGCCATGATCTTGCGCAAGCACACGGACATAGAGATCGGCAAGGCTCTCTTTGCCGTGGACGTGGCCGTTGTGGTGGCGGCGATTGGCCTCTTTGGCGCTCGCGTGGGCCTCTACTGCGTGCTGGCGCTCATCGGCAAGACCTTCGTGGTGGACGGCTTCATCGAGTCCATCCGTCAGCGCAAGGTCTGCCAGGTCATCTGCTCGCGCCCGCGCGACGTGGAGGAGTTCATCGTCAAGAAGCTCGGCCGCACGGCAACGCTCCAGTTTGGCTGGGGCGCGTACTCCGGCAGACGCGTCGTGATCCTCACCAGCGTGCTCTCCCGCCGCGAGGCCATGAAGCTGCGACTCTTTGTGCGCGCGACGGACCCGGGCGCCTTCATCACCGTCACGAGCAGCTCGGAGATCATTGGCCGCGGCTTCCGCGGGGTCAACTAGCGCCGGGCCCCTCGCGCCCCCAAAAGGCGTGTGCGAGGTCGTAGCATAGGCCGCGCAGCCTCGCGCATGTCCCCGAATGAGCGGAGAGGGGGGCTCCTTGCCCGCCCACGCGCTGGTGGTTGAAACTTTTTATGCCTGGGGAGAGGCTGCGACCCCAAATCTGCGTCCTTGCGTTTGCAGGGACGTCGTTTTCATAGGGTTTCACCCGGTTTTGGGCAACACTTTTTATATCGCCGCGAGAAGTGCGTGAGTTTGAGTGGCCCTTGGGGACTTTGGGACAACGTTTTCGCAGGTCGCTCTTCTCGCCGGGGGTGAAATAACGTGCAAGGGCGCATTGGGCATAAAAGGTTTTGCCCAAAACCGGACTGCTTGGCCCGCCGCGCCCGCCGCCTACTCCTCCTTGCGGTCGTTCTTGGCCTCGTCGAGGTAGCTGTAGAGGGTGTACTTGGAGATGCCGAAGTACTTGCACACCTTGTAGCCTGACTTGGTGATGAGGAAGGCGCCGGTGTCGTTGAGGTAGCGGATGGCCTGGACCTTCTCCTCGCGCGTCATGAGGGCAACGGGCGTGCCCACGAGCTCCACACTCTGCTCGATGAGGTCGTCGAGAAGGTCGGCAACATTGCGGACGATGGGCTCGGGCTCGTGCGCGGTGGCCTCGGGCGTGGTGTCGCAGAGCTCGGAGAGCATGCCGCGCGTCGCGCGCAGGAGGGTGATGTCGTAGTTGATGGCAAGGATGCCCACGGCGTTGCCTTCGTCGTCGTTGATGAAGATGGTGGAGGAGCGCAAGATCTTGCCGTCTGCCGTCTTGGTGAGGTAGCCGATGCGGTCCTCAAAGTGCCGGCCCTTGCTCGCGTGCAGGGTCTCGAGCACCACGCGGGAGGGGCCGTCGCCCACCTTGCGGCCCGTGACGTGGCCGTTCTCGATGGCAACGATGGGATGGGAGGGGTCGGACTTGAGGTCGTGAATGACCACCTCGCAGCCGCTTCCAAACTGCATGGCGATTGCCTTGGCAAGACGGCGATAGAAGTCGAGTTGCGTGCTCTCCATGGGGTCCTCCTGTGTGGGTTTAGGACCGTTATTTTAACTTAACTATAACCGCGGTGAAACGTCTGAACATGCCGTTCGCCCCTCGCAACCTACCGTCTAACAGATTTTCTTGCAAGCAGACATTTTGTAAGAATCCCAACCTCATAATAGGAACCGACAAAGCGCCGGTGGCATGTCGACGCATGTCGAGGACATGTCTGGCGTCTTCTCACACGGGTATGCGACGGCGATTGGAGAGACATGATTCTCGTGGGAAACGGACGCGTCATCACGCGCGACCCTGCAAGCCCCTACTTCGAGCATGGTGCCGTTCTGATCGACGGCGACAAGATTGCGGCGGTGGGCGACGAGGGCGCCCTGCGCGCCGCCAACCCCGATGCCGACTACGTTGACGCTCACGGCGGCGTCATCATGCCGGGCCTCGTGAACTGCCACACCCACATCTACTCGGGCCTTGCCCGCGGCCTCTCCATCAAGGGCTGCAACCCCACCAACTTCCTCGAGAACCTCGAGCAGCAGTGGTGGAAGATCGACGACAACCTCACGCTCGACGGCACACGCGCGAGCGCCTACGCCACCGTGCTCGACAGCCTGCGCGACGGCGTGACCACGATCTTTGACCACCACGCGAGCTTCTGCGAGATTCCCGGCTCCCTCTTCGCGATCAAGGACGTCTGCGAGGAGACGGGCATCCGCGCGTGCCTGTGCTACGAGACCTCCGACCGTCGCGGCGAGGAGAAGCGCGACCAGTCGATTGCCGAGAACGCTGAGTTCGCGCGGTGGGCTGCCAAACAGGACTCCGGAATGATCGCCGCGATGTTCGGCGGCCACGCCACCTTCACGCTCTCCGACGAGACGATGGACAAGATGGCGGAGGCCAACGACGGCCTCACCGGCTTCCACATCCACGTCTGCGAGGGCATGAACGACGTCTGGGACAGCCGCCTGAACCGCGGGGGCATCTCGCCGATCGAGCGCCTGCTGCAGCACGACCTTCTCGGCCCGCGCACGATGCTCGGCCACTGCATCCACGTCACGCCCGCCGAGATGGACATCATCAAGGAGACCGGCACCCACATCGTCAACAACCCCGAGTCCAACATGGGCAACGCCGTGGGCTGCGCGCCGGTGCTCGAGTTCTTCCGCCGCGGCATCCCGGTGCACATGGGCACCGACGCCTACACCCACGACATGCTGGAGAGCCTCAAGGTCTTCCTCATCATCCAGCGCCACAACGCGGCCATGCCCAACGTGGGCTGGGTCGAGGCCATGACGATGCTCTTCCAGAACAACCCCGCCATGGCGAGCACCTACTTTGGGCGCGAGATTGGCGTCCTCAAGCCCGGCGCCGCGGCCGACGTCATCGTGATGGACTACCCGGTCTTCACGCCCTTCTCGGACGAGAACATCGACGGCCACATGCTCTTCGGCATGATGGGCAAGAACTGCCGCACCACCATCGTCAACGGCAAGGTGCTCTACAAGGACCGCGAGTTCGTGGCCTTTGACGAGGAGCGCATCAACGCCTGGACCCTCGAGCAGAGCAAGCTGCTCTGGGGCACCCTGAACGAGCGCACGTACTAGAGACAGTGGGCGCGGCGTGCAAAAGGGACAGTCACTTTTGCACGCAGAGGGGCGCGACCAATCGTGAGGACCGTGCAAAAGTGACTGTCCCTTTTGCACGAGGAGAGGAGCAACAATGAGCGACGTCATGAGGCCGATGCCGTTTGCGCAGGTCATGGACTGGATC
>DXAB01000049.1 GCA_019117265.1 Candidatus Olsenella pullicola | reverse complement strand
ATGAAATGTTTTTCATGACAACCTACCCTGTCACCTTTGTCACCAACCTACCCTGTCACCTTTGTCACCACAGCCTGCCCTGTCACCTTTGTCACCACAGCCTGCCCTGTCACCTTTGTCACCACAACCTGCCCCGTCGCCCTTGCCAGCAACTCCCTCGCGCTTGGCTACTTCTGCAGGTGCATGCAGGTCTGCGTTGCGCGAGCCACGGGCGTGCCCAGCTCGTCGGTCACATAGCAGGTGTAAAAAGCCAGCGTTCGCCCATTCTTGTCCACGTCCGCCGTGGCGATGAGCTTCTCGCCGCGCGCCGCGCTCATGAACTCGATGTTGCTGCTCACGGACACCGTCACGGACTCGCCCACGTTGGAGGCCACGGCAAACGCGAGGTCTGCCACCGTGAAGATGGCACCTCCCATCACGCCGCCCTTCTCGTTGCGATGCCCGGGTGTGATGTCAAACTCGGTGACCGCGTGGCCACGCGCGGCTTCCACCACCCGGCACCCGCAGGCGTCGGTGGCAAAGCGGTCGTTCTTGAAGACTGCCTGGACCTCCTCGAGTGAGGCGTTCTCATCAATCAGAGCCATTCGCTCTCCTTTACAACAATGCCGAGAAGCGCCGCGAGCTGCGCCGCCTGCCCCTCGCTCACGATGGCACCCCGCAGCTCGTGAAGGTCGCTCGACACTCGGATGCCCGAAATCTCGCAGGTTGAAAGGTCAATCCCGGAGAGGCTCGCGCGAAAGACCGTAGCGCGCGTAAGATCGCAGCGGTCTAGGGTCACATGGCGCAGCCGCGTGGCGTAGACATTTGCCTCCATGAGGTTGGACTCGCTCGCCGTAAGGTGCTCGACCGTCGCCTCAGAGAAGTCGCTATACGAAAGCTGGCTGTCCACCATGGTCACGCCCGTGAGCCTGCCCTTGAGAAAGGTGATTCCCGGAGCGGAGCACGAGCGGAAGTCGCAGCGGTTGAGCCAGCTGCGCCCCATGCTGCAACCCGTAAAGCGACAGCTTGAGAAGAGCACGTCGGTGAAGGTGCAGTTGGAGAGGTCAACGCCATCAAAGGAGCAGCCGCGAAAGACCACGCCCTCAAAGACGGTGCCGTTGGCGCTGACCCCCTCGAGATCAATGCCCGAGAAGGCCGTGTTCTGCACGTGGGCATCCGGCTCCGCAAGCGTGGCGAGAAGCTCGTCTTCCGCCATGTGACAGCCGAGGTCGTCGCGCACCTGGGACGCACGCCTTATCCCCTGTGAGCGCAACCTAGGACACCTTCACGATCTTGGTGCCGTGAACCTCCGCGACACCCAGCGCCGCAGCGACGTCCTCCGCGTTCTCCCAGGTGATGCCGCCTCCCGGCAGGATGACGAGGCGCCCGGCGGCGCGCTCCACGTAGGTGCGCAGGCGATCGAGGTTGTCCGCGATGGGCGTGCCGGCCGCGCCGCCGTGGGTAAGGATGCGCTCCACGCCCTGCTCGGCGAGCCAGTCGATGGCAGGGAGCTGGTCCTCCGGCGCGAGCGCATCAAAGGCCATGTGGAAGGTCACGGCCACGCAACCGGGAGCCTCGGGAGTGTCCTCATGAGCAAGGCGGATGAGCTCGGAGGTGAGCTCAGTGTCAAGGCGGCCATCGCGCAGGCAGCCAAAGACCACGCCGGTGACGCCCAGGCTCTTGGCCATGATGAGGTCGTCACGCATCATGGCCGCCTCGGCGGGCGTGTGCTCAAAGCTGCCGCCGCGCGGGCGGACCATGCACATCACGTCCGTGCCCGTCTCGCGCGCGTGCGCCACGGCGGCGCGAATGACCCCGTAGCTGGGCGTGGTGCCGCCCACGGCCAGGTTGTCGCAGAGCTCGATTCGCGCGGCGCCTGCGGCAACGGCGGCAGGCACGAACTCCATGTTCTCGGCGCAGAACTCACGGGTTAGCATAGTGCGGCTTCCCACTCCGCCTCGCGAAAGCCCACGAGCACGAAGTCCTCCCCCACCACGATCGGACGCTTGACCAGCATGCCGTCCTCGGACAGCAGCGCGAAGGCGTCCTCATCGGACATTCCGGCATCGAGAAGGGCCTTCACGTTCCGCTCGCGGTAGAGCCGTCCGCTCGTGTTGAAGAAGCGGCGCACAGGCAGGCCGGAACGCGCCTGCCAGGCAGCGAGCTCGTCTGCCCTGGGGTTGTCCTCCACGATGTGGCGATCCGTGTAGCTCACGCCGTGCGCGTCCAGCCACGCCTTGGCCCGCCTGCAGGTACTGCACTTAGGATACTCAACAAAGAGCACGTCAGACATGGTGTCTCCTCCCGTCCGTTGCCGTGGCGCCAGTGTAGCACGTGCGGGGGACAGATTTACGCCCCGTCGAGCTCGGCAAGCACCCGACCAATTGCGTGGGGAATTCCTACCACAAGAGCGTTGCCCATGCAGAAGGCCCGATGCCCGTCAGTCATGCCCGTATTGGTCCATCCGCGCGGGAACCCCTGGAGCTGGTCGAGCTCGTCAGGCACCAGGCGGCGATACCGGCCATCCGCCGTCTTAATCACGTGCTTAAACCGAGAGGCGCCACGCCCTCCCTCGCCCGTCAGAATCGTGCGAGAAGGACGATCAAGCGCGTCCGGGAACGCCATGGACCCCTCAGAGTACATGTATTCGAAACCAGTCTTCTTGTTGACGCGCTTCTCGCGTTTTGCTCCCTTGAGATACTCCCATTGAGACAGCTTGTCTGGCTCGATATAGAACTCCTCGGGCACCTCCGCCTCGGGAACAAGCACGTCACCGAGCGTACGACGTGGTCCCTCGTATGCCTCCACAATCTTGCAGCTTGCCGCACGGCCGTCCTGCATGACACCTGAGTCCATGAACGGCGACAGCTTGCCGCCCCTGTTGAACTCACGCGTGGCAATATACGGGTCGCTAGGAATCTCAACGTAGGTAATTGTGGACGAATCAGGCTCCTCGATGGGAAACGCCCGCGCCATGAGCCCCCGCGCGATCTGGCTTCCGAGGTCCCATTCCTCGCCCGTAAATCGAGCAAGAATATAGGTGCGCTTGCGGCGCTGCGGAAAACCGTACTCTGCACTATTCACCACACGCCACTCAACGGAGTAGCCCAGGTCATTGAAGCAGGAGAGGATAATTGCGAAGTCACGCCCACGCTGAGACGCCGGGCTCTTGAGCAGGCGATCAACATTCTCGAGCAGCACGTATCGGGGTCGCTTGAGCTGAAGGAACCTGTAGATGTCCCACCAGAGCACGCCCTTCTTGCCCTCGATACCGCCCGCTTGGGAAAGCGGCTTGGCGACGGAGTAGTCCTGGCAGGGAAAGCCTCCCACCACCATGTCGACGTCTGGAATCTCAATCTCCCCGCGCTCGAACTGGTCGAGAACAACGTGAATATCCTCGTTTACCACGGAGTCTTCGCCAAAGCGCGCGCGATAGCAACGCGCCGCGAACTGCTTGGCCTCGGTTCCGGGAGGCTCCCATTGATTCGCCCAGACAGTTTCGTAGGGGCCCGCCGCAGGCAGCTCCATCTGCGGCTCGTTGGGGTTGTGGTATCCCTCGAGGCCCAGCCTAAACCCGCCGACACCCGCAAAGAGCTCGGCCACTCTGATGGTCTTCTGTGACGACACGTTTCTCCATTCGCTGTCTGTGTCGCTATTGCCAAATCATCATAGCCGATCGACGCGACAAGATCAAGATCCCAGCACTCGGGAAATTTCGTTTTGCAGATATCCCTTATTGAGCCAGAAGCATTTCTTTACGACCGGAGGGCCGAACGGCTGAGGGCGCACGTCACTGGAGTTTCGTGCATGCGGCCGCACATGACAGCAGCGGTTTTCGGTTGAATGCACCGAGACGTCTCCTCTGCCGTGCCTGACGTTTTCTTGCATCTGCTCGTAGCAACGCCGCGCCTCAGGCAGGTCTTTCTCAGGCATTTGCCATAAGCAGATATCCTTGAGCCTGTATGTGTCTTTCTCGTCCTCCCGATAGACAACAAGGAGATATTTTCTGAGAAGGCACTCGAGAAACGATGAACTCTCAAAGGACTTTTCGGACAGTTCGAAATAGTCAAACGCAGGAAAAGACATGGCTTCTTTCGGACGACCACTTTTCCTGAGTCTCACCGTTTTGGGAACAATATCCGCCTTCTCAAACTCCTCAACCTTGCTCTTGTCGCCCAGACCAAGAATTCGCTTTGTTATCCGGGCGCAGCGGTCCTTCGAACCCGAGATGGCAAATCGACGGGCAAGCTCCTGTTCTGTCATTCCAAAGTACGGAGAGAACCTTTCGGCAAGAAGCGTCAGAAGGTCAAATTCCTTCTCATTTTCCGAGCGAGGAATTCGCTCGGAAGAATCGACCATCTTGCGTTGGACCTCCGTCATATATGAGGCCTTAAAAGCCCAGGCACGGGGTTTTGCCGGTACCTCAGAAAAAGGCTGGGCAGTCCGAACCGAGGAGTCTCTTGCTTTAGTACACGCCTCCAGATAGAGCGTATCTCCACCCGATATGTCCTCTGCGTGGCCGGCACGAACCTTAGACACAACCGTCTCCCAGTCGTGCTTAATCTGGGGGAGGTCCTCCTCAGGAATGCTCCACCTGACCACAGACTTAATCTCATAATCGAGTGGTTTCTTGCTTGAGTCATAAAGATATGAAATGAGGAGGATGTTACGCGCCTTCTCCATGAAGTGGCTGTGCTCAAAGTCTTCGTTTACGACATCCTCGTAGCTAATCATGGTGATGACGAGGCGTTCCTTGGCAAGCAGTTTCCCCTTTGGACCAAATTTGAGCGGGGTAGTCTTGAGCTCAAGTCCCGCCCCGTCGAAGTCCATCCGGGGACTGCTGTTAGGTTTGATTCTGAAGTAAAACTCCTCAACGGCACTCCCGAAGGCCCCGCGCCTTATGTGAGGGTCGGCGAGCTCTCCTAATCCTGTAGCCTCACGGAGAGTCCTGCCGCGGAGCCTGCGCGCGTACTCAAAAATTGACTCAGCGCTCTTCGGATTGTATCCAAGCCTACTATCATCAACAGACATATCTATCGCCGCCAACCACGCCATCCAATCTTAGGCTTCAGTCTATCGAAAACGAAAACTCAGCGAAGCCACGATCATCCCACTGACATAGCAACAAATGGTTTCATTCTTCTCCAAAGAATCGATACGACCGAGTAGATGCGCCCTGATAATTAGCAGTCTCGTAAGCAGGGTTGAACATAAACGTCCCCGCATCCGAAGAACACCAATAGCAACATCACAACCGAATTTGAGGAATCCAACGCCCCAGCCACCGATTCCCCCACCCCGCCCAGCGGTATACTTTCAGCACGACTGCAGAGAGGGACCCCGACCGACGGGAGGCACCCATGACGAGCGGCACATCGATCAAAAACGTCGTCTTTGACATGGGCAACGTGCTCATGACCTTCGACGGGCCGTACTTCTCGACGCTCTTCACGGACACGCCCGAGGACGCCGAGCTGCTCAACGCCGCGCTCTTTGGCTCCACCACGTGGTCCCTGCTGGACTCCGGCACCATCAGCCATGAGACCATGGCCCGCGTCGCCGCAGCGCACCTGCACGAGCGCTTGCACCCCAACCTGCGCGAGTGCCTCCGCCACTGGCCGGAGCACTCCGCACCCATCGAGGCCACCAACGACCTCGCCATCCGCCTCAAGGGAGAGGGCTTTGGCATCTACCTGCTCTCCAACGCCAACACACGCGTCATGGAGCAACTCTCCCACGCGCCCGCCCTCCCCTTCCTCGACGGCTACGTCATCTCCGCCGAGGAGCGCCTCATGAAGCCGGACCCGGCAATCTACCGCCTGCTCTGTGACCGGTTTGAGCTGGAGCCCGAGGAGTGCCTCTTCGTGGACGACAACGCGGACAACTGCGAGGGCGCGCGGGTGGCGGGCATGCACGCGTTCCACTACCGGGACAACATTGCCGAGCTCGAAGCCAACGTGCGCCTGCTCAGCTAGGCGCGCCGAGAGGAGCCAGGGAGCCCCATGTTCACCGACTCAGACGTACGCCTCGTCCGGCGCCTCTACCTGTGGCCCAAGCTGGGAGGCTACTTCCTCCTCGCGATCTTCCCCACGCTCGTGGCGTGGGTGGCGCTCATCATGATCGACGACATCGCCCTGGAGTCGCGGGGCACCTACGACGCGGGCATCTTCGCACTGCTTCCCATCGTTGCCGCCTACCTGGTCATCTCCATGGTCTTGCTGGTGCGCTCGCGCTCGCTCGCCGGCTCCGACGAGTGGGCCGCCATCGAGCGCGCAGCGCTCACCCCGCACGTGGACACGAGCACGCCCGGCGAGCTCAACGCCGCCCTCGGCCTCGCCTCGGCGGGCCGCGTGGCGCAGGCCGTCGGCGAGGGGCGGGGCGACAGAAACCTCGAGGGCATCGGCGAGACCGCGCAGGTGGCCGCCGGCGCGCTCGGGCTCTTCGGCATCTGGCACCTCATGAACACCCTGCACGAGGCCGCCCGACGCATCGCGGAGGGCTATCACCTGTCCATGCCCATGCTCGCCTCGCGGCGCCTCGCGGTGTTTCTCGCTCCGGTGGTTGCGCTCGTGATTGTGTTTGTCCCTCGCTTCGCCGCGTCGGCGTCAGCCATGTCCGAGGCGCAGCAGGCCGCCACGGAGACCATAGACGTCGTTGCCGCGGCGTTCGAGGACGGCGGCTGCGGCTACGTCTCCGCGGACGACCCGCAGGAGGGCTACCA
This sequence comes from Candidatus Olsenella pullicola, assembly GCA_019117265.1. Taxonomy (GTDB): domain Bacteria; phylum Actinomycetota; class Coriobacteriia; order Coriobacteriales; family Atopobiaceae; genus Thermophilibacter; species Thermophilibacter pullicola. The sequence goes on along the minus strand of DXAB01000049.1, from coordinate 1,828 downwards.
GAGCTACGGCTACCGCGTCTTCGGCTACACGCTCGACATCGGCGACCCGGAGACGTCCAGCCTGTGCGTGACCATGAACGAGGACGGCGTGGTGGAGACGCTGGACTTCCACACGGACCTTGACCTCTCGCTCACGCCGGAGGAGAACCTCGCGCGGGCGGAGCGTGACTTCGCGAGCCTCTCTGAGATGGTCTCCGGGCTCGACGTGCCCGTCGCCGCGGACGGCCTGCTTGCGGCCGAGCCCATCTTCCCAGAGGAGTTTGTGGAGCAGTTCGGCGCAGGCTCGTACTACGACGACCTCATCGTCCGCTTTGACGCAGAGGGCGGACTCTCCGGCACGGTGAGCTACGAGACCGACCCGGAGGAGGAGTACGACGAGTACAGCAGCTCGTACGTCTACCTGACCTTCGAGGCGCGGTAGCAGCAAGTCCGGCACGCCGCGAGGTCACCCGGCTACCCGACCTGCATCACCGCCGTGGCTACGATCCACGCGGCGAGAAGCGCCAGCATGGCGAGAAGCCCCATGCGAAGCTCGCGGCCCACGGTGAGGCGTGCCAGCGGGGGGATCGCCCGGCGCACCGGGCGCCGGTCCAGCAGCAGGTAGGTCGCGACGACGATCTCCGGAACCATGAAGGCGAAGTAGCTCCATGCCAGGTACCACGCAGGCCAGGCAGCGTTCTCCGGCGTGGGCTCGACGACCGCCATCACGCAGCCCACGACGAGCACCGCGCAAACGAGAAGCACCACCGTGTTCCAGACCACGCCGACCCATGCCGGCACGCGCGAGAGCGGGCCCACGTCGCCCTCACCCGGAAGCGCGCGGGAGGCGCGGGCGCGCGGGTAGTCGAAGGAGTTCGGCGGCACGTCTGCCGAGTGGGAGCCCTTCTCGCCCACGGACGCGTCCCCCGCCTGAGGCAGTGCGGAGAGAAACGCCGCCCTGAGCTCACGCGCGCTGCCGTAGCGCGCCGCCGGGTCAAGCTGCGTCGCGTGGCGGACCACGGCGCTCAGCGCGTCCGGCACACCGGCGCGTGCGAAGCCCTCCTCCCGGTCAGCTGCCGTTGGCTCGCGGCCCGCGAGGCAGAAGAAGAGCAGCATCCCGAGGGCGTAGACATCGCTCACCACGCCCGTCTGACCAAAGCCGAACTGCTCCGGGGGCGCGTAGGCGCGGGTTCCAAAGTGGGTGGTGTCCTGCTCGGCGCCCTCTTTCCAGACGCGAGCGATTCCCAGGTCAATGAGGGTAACGGAGCCGCCGGAAACCATGACGTTGCTCGGCTTGAGGTCGCGGTGTATGACGGGCGGGTCAAGAAGCTCGTGGAGCTCGCTCACCGCGTCACAGAGGTCGGGGAAGACCCGGCGCACCAGGTCGAGGCGATCGCTCGCAGACGCCGTGGCGTCTGCGAGCGTCTTTCCGGCAACGTGCTCCATGACCACGACGAGCCGCTCGTCCTGGCGGTGGCACTCGATGATGCGGGGCAGGTGGGGAAGGCGCACGCCATCGCGCTGGGCGGCATAGATCCGCTCGTAAGCCCCTCCGAGCCCAGGGGCAAGGTACTTGCGCACAAAGGGCCCGAGCTCGGCGCCGTTCTCGCCCACGAAGAAGACGCGCTCGGTGCGCTCGTAGCGACTGTCCTTGTAGACCGCATCCACGCGGTAGCAGGCGTCGCGCTCGAGCGAGGCGAGGTATGTGGCGAGCTCATCGGTTTCCATGTGGCTATTCTACCGTCAGGGCGGCGGGGCGAGCTGCGGCACGGGCGGCGGGGCTGACGGAGGTGATGACAAAGGTGACAGGGTAAACTGTCACCATCGATAGAATGGTGACAGTTTACCC
>DXAB01000048.1 GCA_019117265.1 Candidatus Olsenella pullicola | reverse complement strand
GGTCGAGCTTGCCGTTGCGCGCGAGGTCGGTCACGTTGCGGCCGTACTTCTCGAGCGCCTCAAACTCCGGCTTGGAGTCCTGGCTGGTCACGCGCTCGTCGCCGCGAAGGGTGTTGTAGGCCTCATCCACGCGCTTGCCGGTGACGCCGGCGGCCTTGAGGATGGAGCCCGCGTCGGTCTTGTCGTCCGCGAGTGCGCAGAGCAGGTGCTCGGAGGTGACGTAGGAGTCCCCCATCTTTGCGGCGAGCTTCTCCGCCGCGTTGCCCACGCGCACGGTGGCGTCGGCCATGCCCATCTGAGCGGTGTCGCCGGAGACCTGCGGCTGGCGCGCGATGGCGTCGTCCACCTGGCCCTCGATGATCGCCGGGTCCGCGCCCACGCGCTCGATGATCGCACGGAGGTTGTGCTCGCCGGAGCTGAGCAGCGCCTTGAGCACGTGCACGGGCATGAGCTGGCCCGCGTTTGCGTCGGTTGCAATGCCGACGGCCGCCTGCAGCGCCTCCTGCGCCGTGACGGCCCACTTGTCTAGCCTCATGGTTGCCCCCTTCTGGGTTGTCTGTTTCTCAAGGGGTATTGTTCCCCCGTGAGCTGGGGCGTATACGCAAATCTAAGTGTCTATATAGTAGATTTTTCGCACGCGGTTATGCTGGCGTGCGCCTGGCGCGGCTCCCGCCTGTACGAAACAGCCCGTTTTTGGGTTTCTCGCCCCCGCGCGCTCGCCGGAGGTGCCGATTCTGTCACCTTTGGTGGGTTTTGGGGCAAACATTTTATGTGACTACGACCAGGTGGGCCCCAAGCGCCGAGAAGGACGTCCTTCTCGCCCGGTTTTTTCCGACTGTGGGCAACAAACTTTATGTCCGGGGCCTCCCGGCAGCGCGACGCATCAAATCTTTTGCCCAAAACCCAGTGGTGCGCAGGGCACCGCCAAGGCGTCCCGAGGGTGCAGGGCCGTCGCCGAGGCTCGGGCAGGGCATGCGCACGTTGCCGCCTCGCCGATCCTCACCGCTTGCCCTTCCCTTCTTGGTACGCTGCGCTACGCCTCGCTCTTCTCGCTGGACTCTGGCGCACCGCCGAGCAGCAGACGCCTCATGACCTGCTCGGGGCTTCCCGCAGCGTCGTAGCGGGCGAGCGCGGTGATCTTCTCCTGCATGCGGAACTCGTGGACCTCGTCCTCGAGTTCGCGCACGCGGCGACGCAGCTCCTCGAGCTCGTCCTCGCGCTCGAGCATGCGCTCGCGCATATCGAGGATGCGCACCACACCGGCGAGGTTGATGCCCTCGTCGGTGAGCTTGGAGATGAGGTTGAGCCGCTCGATGTCGGACTGCGAGTAGAGGCGCGTGTTGCCGCGCGAGCGCCCGGGCGTGACCAGACCCTTCTGCTCGTAGACGCGCAGGGTCTGGGGGTGCATGCCGGTGAGCTCGGCGGCAACGCTGATCATGTAGAGCGGCTTGTCTCGATCGCGACCCTCTCGGCCATCACGGGCACGCTCGTCGCTAGCGCTTCGCGCCATAGCGGTTGACCTCCTCGCGGTAGTCGCGCGTATCGGCGTCGCGCAGCGTCTCGAGCGCGTCGCGCTCCTTCTTGGTGGGCATCGTGGGGACCTTCACGCGGACGGTCACGTAGAGCGCGCCACGCGAACCCTTGCGCTTGACGTTGGGGGCGCCCAGGTCGCGGAAGCGGAAGGTCTTGCCGTCCTGCGTTCCGGCCGGAACCTTGAGGCGAACCTCGGTGCCGTCGGGCGTGGGCACCTCGATGGTTGCGCCCAGGGCGGCCTCGTAGATGCTGATGGGCAGGTCCATGCGCACGTCAGCGCCGTCGCGCTTGTAGAGCGGGTGCTCCGCCACGTGCGTGGTGACCACCAGGTCGCCGCGGTCGCCGCCGTTGGTGCCGTACTCGCCACGGCCACGATAGCGCAGCTTGCCACCGTCAACGGCGCCGGCGGGAATCTTGATCGTGAGCTCCTGCTGCTCGCCCGTGGAAGGAACGCGATACGTTGCCTTGCGGGTGGCGCCGCGGAAGGCCTCCTCGGCGGAGACGTCCACGGAGAGCGTGAGATCGCTGCCCCTGGTGGGTCGGCTGCTCGCCGTGCGGGCGCCGGCCGCGCCGCCAAAGATCGACGAGAAGTCAAAGCCGCCAAACGCGCCGTCGCCGTTGCGCATGTTGTTGAAGATGTCCGACCAGTCGCCGCCCACGTTGGTGGTATAGGTGTAACGGCCGCGGCCGCCCGAGCCACCAAAGTCCGCCCCCGGGATGCCGCCAAACATCAGAAGCTGATCGTACTCGCGGCGCTTCTGGGGATCGGAGAGCGTTGTGTAGGCCTCGCTGATCTCCTTGAACTTTGCCTCGTCACCGCCCGCGTCCGGGTGGTACTTTGCGGCGAGCTTGCGAAACGCCTTCTTGATGTCGTCGTCGGAAGCGTCGCGCTTCACGCCCAACACGTCGTAATAGCTTTTCTTACCTGCCATGTCGCACGAGCCTCCTCTCTAGAGCACGGAAAAGGGACTGTCCTTTTCCACATCACTCGGCGGGACGCTTGGGGCCACCGTAGGACACCGTCACCATGGCGGTGCGGATGACCTTGTCGCCCATCTTGTAGCCCTTCTGGTACACCTGGGCCACGGTCTCGTCGTAGGCGTCCTTGTCCTCCACGCGGCCGACGGCCTGGTGGGACAGCGGGTCAAAGGGCTCCCCGGCGGGATCGATAGGCTCAACGCCCTCCTTGGAAAGAACCGCGAGCAGCTTGGTGTGCACCGCGGAGACGCCGTCGACAAACTGCTTGAGCTGCTCGTTCTCATCGGTGGCGCCTGCGTGCTCGATGGCGCGCTCGATGTCGTCGATCACAGGCAGCAGGTTGGAGACCAGGCCCTCGGCGGCACGTTCCTTCTCGGCAAGACGCTCGGCGGCGGTGCGACGGCGATAGTTCTCCCAATCCGCCTGGAGGCGCATCATGCGCTCCGTAGCCTCGCTCGCCTCCTTCTTGGCAGCCTCGATCTGGTCCTCCACGCTGGCGAGCTTCTTCTGAAGCTCGTCGCGCTCCTCACGAATCTTGTTGGCATCCGCCGCAAGCTCGCGCTCGGCGGCCTCCTCGCCCGCTCGGATGGCGGCCTCAACGCGGGCACGCTCCTCCGCCTCCTCGTCAGGCTCGGACTCGGCCTCGGACTCGGGCTCGACGACGCCTGCCTCGACGGCATCCTCCGGCTCCAGGGCCTCGTTCTTCTCGTCCTCAACCTCTACAGGCACCTTCACGTCACCCTCCTCAAGCTCTCGGACGTGGAGAAGGGACGGTCCCTTTTCCACATTCTGCAAAGGGGCGGCCGCGAAGCCGTGGCCGCCCCCCGATCTCAATCCGTCTGCGACCAGCTCGGACTAGTTGTTCTTGTCGTCGTCAACGACCTCGTACTCGGCGTCCACGACGTCGTCCGCGCCACCCTGCGCGCCAGCGCCGGCACCGGTGCCAGCGGCAGCTGCGTCATCCGTGGTGGAGTAGACGATCTGCGCGAGCTTCTGGGAGGCCTCGGTGAGCTTCTCGCCGGCGGCGCGGATGGCGTCCACGTCCTGGCCGTCGAGGGCCTTCTTGGCCTCGGCGATGGCGTTCTCCACCTCGGTCTTCTGGTCGGCCGGGACCTTGTCGCCGAGGTCCTTCAGGGTCTGCTCGGCGCCGTAGCACAGCGAGTCGACCTGGTTACGGACCTCGATCTCGTCCTTGTGCTTCTTGTCCTCCTCGGCATGGGCCTCCGCGTCCTTGACCATGCGGTCGACCTCGTCGTCGGAGAGGGCGGTGGAGCCGGAGATGGTGATCTGCTGGCTCTTGCCGGTGGCCTTGTCCTTGGCGGTGACCTTCACGATGCCGTTGGCGTCGATGTCAAAGGTGACCTCGATCTGCGGGATGCCGCGGCGGGCGGCCGGGAT
>DXAB01000047.1 GCA_019117265.1 Candidatus Olsenella pullicola | reverse complement strand
TTATCAAGAAGGTTTACCTCGCAACAGACGGACTTCCGCAGGCCTGGCCGATGACGATGGGGCCGGAGCCGATGATAAGGATCTTCTTGATGTCGGTGCGCTTGGGCATCTAGAAGCGCCTCCCCTCGCGGACGTCGATGGCGAGGTAGTCGTCCTCGCCGCGCATGAGCTTGGCAAACGCCGAGAAGGCGTACGTGGAGTCGTTGGGGCCGGGCTTGGCCTCCGGATGGTACTGCATGGAGAAGGCGGGGATGTCCAGGAACTGGATGCCCTCGGGCGTGCCGTCGTTGAGGTTGACGTGCGTGAGGCGCACCCGGCCGTACTTCTCGGTCATGACGACGGGCGCCACGTGGCGGCGGGACCAGAAGCGCAGGTCCTCGTCGGCGGGGTGCTCGGACACACCGCCGGAGAGCTCCGGGACGAGCGGGCCAAAGGACGAGAAGACCGGGCCGTAGTTGTGGTTCTGCGCGGTGATCTCCACCTTGCCGGTAAGCAGGTTCATCACGGGCTCGTTTCCGCCGTGGTGGCCGTACGGGAGCTTCTCGATCTGGGCGCCGGCCGCCATGGAGATGACCTGGTTGCCGAGGCAGATGCCAAAGACCGGGAGCTTGCCCAGGCACGCGCGCACCGCCTCGACCACGGGCGGCACGCTAATCGGGTCGCCGGGGCCGTTGGAGAAGAACACGCCGTCGGGGCTCATCTCGAGGACCTTCTCGGCGGGCGTGTCCCACGGCACGACCGTGACCTCGCAGCCGGCGGCGGAGAGGCGCTTGGCGATGCCCTTCTTCTCGCCGCAGTCGTAGGCTACCACGCGCAGGCGCGGCTGGCCGTCGGCGTCCTGGCCCGGCACGACGTAAGACTCCTTCGTGGAGACGTCGGCCACGTAGTTGTGGTCGGCGATGGCCGGCGACGCCTTGACGCGCGCGATGAGGCTCTCGGGATCAAGGTCGGTAGTGGAGATGGCCGCCCTCATGGCGCCGCCCTCGCGGATGGCAATGGTGAGGGCGCGCGTGTCCACGTCCTCGATGGCCACGACACCGTTCTGCGCAAGGAAGTTCGGGAAGGTCTCCACGGACTGCCAGTTGCTCGGCGTGTAGCACATGTCGTGGACAACGAGGCCGGACAGGTGGAGCGGGTCGCCCTGCATGTCCTTCTCGTTGATCCCGTAGTTGCCGATCTGGGGGTACGTGAGCGTGACGATCTGGCCCGCGTAGGACGGGTCGCTCACGATCTCCTGGTAGCCGACCATCGAGGTATTGAACACGATCTCGCCGAAGGTCTCTCCCTCGGCGCCGGCAGAGCGCCCAAAGAAGTACATCCCGTTCTCGAGCGCGAGAAGCGCCTTAGGATGCCTGCCGTTGTCCACCAATAGGTTCACAGCAACACCGCCCTTTCGTCGTGCGCCCAGGGGCAAACTCCCAGCTACAAAAAACGGAGCTACCGCCGCGCGGCGGAGACTCCGAATAAGGCAGCTGCGATTAGGTTGTGGACGCCTTTTCGGTCTCTCGTACCGTCTTAAAGGTCTTGGATAGCATAGCAGTAAAGGCGTTGCTTGTGGCGCAACATAACGGCTTCGCAAAAATCGCGCGAGGGGCGCGTGGCGGCAAATTGGGGACGTGTTTTTTCTCTCAGCAAATTGGGGACGTGTTTTTTCTCTCAGAGAAAACGGGACAGGCTCAGCGAGGCGGCGCGACCTCTGGCGCAATCCGCCACGAGGGCGCGCCCGGCAACGCGGACCTGTCCCAAACTCTCTGAGAGAAAAAACACGTCCCCAATTGCGGGACTAGCCACGTGCTTGGCCGCGCATGCGCACGAGGACCACGGCAGAGAACGCCGTCGCCCACGCCATGAGAAAGACCGCACCAAAGAGCCACCCATTCACCGTGTCGAGCAACGACGACACGTCGCTGACGGCGTACACGACGTTGCACCAGAGGACCGTCGTCAGACAGAGCGCGATGAAGAAGTAGCTTGCGGCGAGAAGGCCAAGCACGCGGGACCACGAGCGCGGGCTCGCAGCGGCTATCACGGGCAGCACAAGCGCGGGCACGCCAAGGGCGATGATGAGATAGGGCAGCATGGGTCCTCCATTTCTCCACCGAAACTGACGACCAGAACCTACCCCACTTCCAAGCCGTCCCGTTCGGCGCCGGCGTCAAAGCCGCTTGCGGACATGGCAAAGCCCTTTGTCACGCCATCCTCGCGCGATCGCGAGAAGCTCGAGCAGGGCAGGGTACACTTGCATGAGAGGAGGTCACGATGGAGATCTGCCAGCCAAGCGCCCCGCACGCCATAGGGGCGCGCATCCGCGCGCGACGCGAGGCAATGGGGCTCTCGCAGGCTGAGCTCGCGCGCCGCGTCTACGTCTCGAGGCAAACGGTCGGAAACTGGGAGGCAGGCCGGACGCTGGCGGACGTGCAGAGCCTCGTTCTTCTCGCCAGTGTGTTTGGCGTCTCGGTCGACGAGCTTGTTGGCGAGGGCGCCGCTCGCGTGACGCGTCCGAGCGCTGAGGACCGCCACGAGCTCGTGCTGCTGCTTGCGGAGGCCGGAATGCTCTTGGGAGCAGCCCTTCTCCTTGTCTTTGCGGCGCACCTGATCTCGCTCTTGAGCCCAGGGGACGTTGCGACGGATGCCCTCCGAACCGCCCTCGACGTTGCCGCCCTGATGTGCGCGGGCGTGCTCTTTCTCCGCGCCCTGCCGATCCTGCGGGCGTTTACGCAGGGACGCGGCCTTACGAACGCGGCTGCCGTCGCGGCCTACCTGGAGGGGCGCGCCGCGAGCGAGCCGCCGCCGAACGACTTCCTCTTCAGGTGGCTCGTCCCCTACTGGAAGCTCTGGCTTCTCGCGCTGGTGGTCGTTGCGTTTGGGGCGACGGCCCTCCTCGTTGGCTAAGCGGCGGACCTCACGCTACGCGCCCCCGCCGCGCCAGCGCACGGGTTCGCCAGGGCGGCCCCGCACGGCAGCACCCCGGCAGCAGAAGGCCCGCCGACTTCCCAAGCAGGAGTTTCGCGAAGCGCACTCCTGCGTGGAAGTCGGCGGGCCTCCCCGACGCCAGGTTCTTCTCGCCTAGCAGACGCCCTGGGCCATCATGGCGTCGGCCACCTTGAGGAAGCCTGCGATGTTGGCGCCCATCACGAAGTTGCCCTCGTGGCCGTACTCACGCGCGGTGTCGTCCACGTTGTGGAACATGCCGCGCATGAGGCTCTCGAGCTTGCCGTCGACCTCCTCGAAGGTCCAGGAGAGGTGCTCGGCGTTCTGGCTCATCTCGAGGCCCGAGACGAGCACGCCGCCGGCGTTGGCCGCCTTGCCGGGCATGAAGGCCACGCCGTTCTCCATGAGGTAGGTGGTGGCGTCAGGGGTGGTGGGCATGTTCGCGCCCTCGCCCACGACCTTGCAGCCGTTTGCCACGAGCGCCTGGGCGTCCTCGAGGTGCAGCGTGTTCTCGCGGGCGCAGGGCAGCGCGATGTCGCAGGGAAGCTGCCAGACGCCGCGGCCATCGCCCTCGTGCCAGGTGGCGCCGGGGCGCTCGTCAACGTACATCGCGAGGCTCACGCCCTTGTCGTTGCCGGAGCGCTTCTTGTTGTAGATGTGCTCGAGCACCTGGTAGTCGATGCCCTCGGGGTCCTCGACCCAGCCCTTGGTGTCGGAGGCGGCGATGACGGTGCCGCCGAGCTGTGCAACCTTCTGGATGGCGTAGATCGCCACATTGCCGGAGCCGTGGACGACGACCTTCTTGCCCTCGAAGGAGTCGCCGGCGCTCTTGAGGTACTCGTCGACGAAGTAGACCAGGCCGTAGCCGGTGGCCTCGGTGCGGGCGAGCGAGCCGCCGAAGCTCAGGCCCTTGCCGGTCAGCACGCCGGTGAACTCGTTCTTCATGCGCTTGTACTGGCCGTACATAAAGCCGATCTCGCGGCCGCCGA
>DXAB01000005.1 GCA_019117265.1 Candidatus Olsenella pullicola | reverse complement strand
CACCGTGACGGAGGAGGCCCAGCAGGAACTGCCCGAAGAGGACCGGCTGGAGCTCACCAGCTCCGGCGGGGTGCTGCGCATCAAGTGGAACAGCCAGCTCCGTCTAGCAGGTTGAGAAGCGATAGACGATCGTGATCTCGTAGGGCTTCTCGGGACCAAAGACGCCCTGCTCCCACTCTGGGTGGTGGATGTTGTCCGGGTAGAGCTCTGCCTCGCAGGCAAAGCCCGCGCGCGGCCCGTACGAGACGCCGTCCTTGGCGCATGCCTCGTCGAGCCAGTTTCCCGTGTAGAGGTGCATGCCGGGCGTGGACACAAGCACGTCGAGCGCGCGCCCGCTCACCGGGTCCTCCGCGCGCAGGGCGTGGCGCGGCTCGCCGCCCGCCTCGTAGCCACGAATGCAGAAGCACTGGTCGTAGCCTCGCGCGCGACGCGTCTGCTCGTCGCTCGCGTCGATCCGCTCGCCTATCGCCCGCGCCGTGCGGAAGTCGTACGGCGTTCCCGCAACGGCGCGCAGCTCCCCCTCGGGGACGGAGTCCTCGCGCACGGGGAGAAAGGCGTCGGCGTCGATGCTCACCACCTGGCCGAGCACGTCTCCCGAACCATGTCCCGCGAGGTTGAAGTAGGAGTGGTTGGTCATGTTCACGTACGTAACGGCGTCGCTCGTGCACGAGTAAACGATGCGCAGCTCAGCGCCACCGTTCTTCTCGGCAAGCGAGTAGGTGGCCACAAAGGAGCGGTTGCCGGGGAGGCCGAGCTCGCCGTCAGCGAGCTCGCAGCGCAGGCGCACCGCGTTCTTGTCCTCTAGGGCCTCGGCGCGCCAGAGGCGCTTGTGCAGGCCGCGCACGGAGTCCGTGTGGTTGTTGTTGCGCTGGTCAGGCCCGTCGTTTCCCAGCAGGTGATAGACGACCCCGTTCAGGGGAACCTCGGCGCGGTCGGTACGGTTGGCAACGGGGCCCACGGTGCCGCCAAAGAAGGCGGGGTTGTCGGCGGCGTAGCCCTCCACTGAGTCATAGCCGAGAAGGACGTCGGCAACCGCACCCCCTCGGTCCGGGACGTCTGCCCCCACGAGCGTGGCGCCGAAGTCGCTCACGCGCGCCGCGACCCCTCCCGCGCGCAGCGTGTAGACGCTCGCCTCGCGCCCGTCCGCCGTGGTTCCAAATCCCTTCCGCTCGATCATGGGCGCTCCTCCCGTTGACGATCTCCTGCCACCCATGGTAGGGCAACGCGCCCGGACGTGCCCGCACTTCTCGGCGGCGCGTGGAGAGCGTTGCTCGCGCGGGCGGTCGTCACGTGCTCGCGGTATAGTAGAGGTTCCAAATGGCGCCGTTCGAGGGGATGCGAGCATGGCCGACTACAAATCTGACATTGAGATTGCCCAGGAAGCGGAGATGCTTCCCATCACGGAGGTTGCCGCGCGCGCGGGCCTCACGGAGGACATGCTGGAGCCCTACGGGCGCACCAAGGCGAAGGTTGACATTCACTCCCTGGCCAGCCTCCCGAGCAAGGGCAAGCTCATCTTGGTCACGGCCATCAACCCCACTCCCGCGGGCGAGGGCAAGACCACCACGTCCGTCGGCCTCGCTGACGCCATGAACCGCCTGGGCCACCAGACGATGCTCTGCCTGCGCGAGCCCTCGCTCGGCCCGGTCTTCGGCATCAAGGGCGGCGCCGCAGGCGGCGGCTACGCGCAGGTGGTGCCCATGGAGGACATCAACCTCCACTTCACGGGAGACTTCCACGCCATCGGGGCGGCCAACAACCTCTGCGCCGCCATGCTCGACAACCACATCAAGCAGGGCAACGCCCTCGGCATCGACCCGCGCCGCATCGTCTGGAAGCGCTGCGTTGACATGAACGACCGCCAGCTCCGCAACGTGGTGGACGGCCTCGGCGGCGTGGCGGACGGCATGCCGCGCCAGGACGGCTTTGACATCACGGTTGCCTCCGAGGTCATGGCGGTCTTCTGCCTTGCCACCGACCTCATGGACCTCAAGGCCCGCCTCGGCCGCATGGTGGTTGCCTATACCTATGACCGCCAGCCCGTGACCGTCTCTGACATCCACGCCGAGGGCGCCATGACGGCCCTGCTCAAGGACGCCATCAAGCCCAACCTCGTGCAGACGCTCGAGGGCAACCCCGCCTTTGTGCACGGCGGCCCCTTCGCCAACATCGCCCACGGCTGCAACTCCGTGGAAGCCACCACGACCGCCCTCAAGCTCGCCGACTACGTGGTCACCGAGGCCGGCTTTGGCGCGGACCTGGGCGCCGAGAAGTTCCTCGACATCAAGTGCCGCGCCACGGGGCTTGCGCCCTCCGCGGTGGTGCTCGTTGCCACCGTGCGCGCGCTCAAGTACAACGGTGGCGTGCCCAAGGCCGAGCTCACTACCGAGAACCTCGAGGCGCTCGAGGCGGGCCTGCCCAACCTGCTGCGCCACGTCTCCAACATCAAGGACGTCTGGGGCCTGCCCGTCGTGGTGGCCATCAACGCCTTCCCCACGGATACCGAGGCCGAGCTCTCCCTCGTCGAGCGCCGCTGCAACGAGCTTGGCGTCAACGTCGCGCTCTCCGAGGTCTGGGCCAAGGGCGGCGAGGGAGGCGAGGCGCTCGCCCGCGAGGTCGTACGCCTCTGCGACGAGCCTTCCCATTTCCGCTACGCCTACGAGCTCGAGGGCGGCGTCGCGGAGAAGATCGAGGCCATCGCCACCAGGGTCTACCACGCCGACGGCGTCGACTTCACCGGCCCGGCGAGGCGCCAGCTCGCCCAGCTCGAGGAGCTCGGCTACGGCGACCTGCCCGTCTGCATGGCCAAGACCCAGTACTCCTTCACGGACGACCAGACCAAGCTCGGAGCGCCCGAGGGCTTCCGCATCACGGTGCGCAACCTCCGCGTCTCTGCCGGCGCCGGCTTCATCGTGGCCCTCACGGGCGACATCATGACGATGCCGGGCCTGCCCAAGGTGCCTGCCGCCGAGAAGATCGACGTCACCCCCGACGGCAAGATCGTCGGCCTGTTCTAATCTGACAAAAGTGACAGGGTAACTTGTCATGATGACAAAGGTGACAGGGTTAATTGTCACCAAAGCCCCCGGAGGAGGCCCAATGGAAGAGAGGCTCACGGAGCTTTCCTGCGAGGAGTTCACGGAGCGGCTCGCGGCGCGCGAGAGCGTCCCGGGCGGCGGTGGGGCTGCGGCGCTCGTCGGGGCGCTCGGCATCGCGCTCTGCTCGATGGCGGGGGCCTTCACCGTGGGAAAGCCGCGCTTTGCCGCAGTGGAGGACCGGGTGACCCGTCTCATGGACGAGGCTGAGGACATCCGCTACCGGCTGCTCGAGCTCGTCCACGAGGACGCAGAGGGCTTCTCGCCCCTCTCCGCCGCCTACGCCCTGCCCAAGGACGACCCCGCGCGCGCGGACGCGATCGAGCGCGCGACCGAGGACGCCTGCATGGCCCCGCTCGCCATGGTGGGCGAGTGCTGCCGAGCCGTCACCCTGCTTGAGGAGATGGGCGCATGCTGCTCCCGCCTGCTCATCTCGGACGTTGCCTGCGGAGCGGTGCTCGTGCGCGCTGCCCTTGAGACCGCGAGCGTCAACGTCTACGTCAACACCTCCGCGCTCACGGACCGCACGGTGGCGAACCGCATCGAGTCTACCTGCAGCGAGCTCATCGACGAGTACGTCCCGCGTGCCGAGCGCCTGGCAAGTGAGATGACGCGCCGCATCAGCGAGAGAAGGAAGGGCTGATGGCGCTTCTGCTCAAGGGCGCCCCTGCCGCAGCGGCCCTCACCGAGCGCGCGGCCGCTCGCTCCGCGTCCCTCACCGAGTGCGGCGTTGTGCCCACGCTCGCCATCGTGCGCGTGGGGGAGCGCAGCGACGACCTGGCCTACGAGCGCGCCGCCGAGAAGCGCGCTGCTGCCTGCGGCGTTGCCGTGCGCAGGGTCGCGCTCCCGGCGAGCTGCGAGCAGTCCGAGCTCAACGCCGCGCTCAAGGCGCTTGGCGCCCAGGACGAGGTCCATGGCATCCTGCTCTTCCGGCCCCTGCCCGCGCATCTTGACGAGGGCTCCGCCGCAACCTGCATTCCCGCCGAGAAGGACGTGGACTGCGCGGCCCCCCTCGGGCTTCTTGCCACGCTCTCGGGGCAGGGCGTCGGCTTTGCGCCCTGCACGGCCGAGGCCGTCCTCGCGCTCCTCGACCACTACGAGGTGCCGCTCGACGGCGCCAACGTCACCGTCATCGGGCGCTCGCTCGTGATCGGCCGCCCCGTCGCGGCGCTCCTCCTGGCAAGAAACGCCACGGTCACGACCTGTCACACGCACACGCGCGACCTCGCCGCCGCCTGCAGAGGCGCGGACGTCATCGTGGCCGCCGCCGGCGCGCCCGGGACCGTGGGCGCCGCGTGCGTCCGCCCCAACCAGGTAGTCGTTGACGTGGGTACCACGTGGGACGCCGCTGCCGGTCGCCTGCGCGGCGACGTTGACGCCGAGGCCGTTGCCCCCATCGTCCAGGCAATCTCTCCCGTTCCCGGTGGCGTGGGCTCGCTCACAACCGCTATCCTTGTCTCCCACGTTGTCACCGTAGCCGAAAGGACCTGTGCATGAAGGTAACCGAGAAGCCCTCGTCGTCGTACAGCGGGGCGATGACCCCTGCATCGATGGAGCTCAAGAACGAGCGCGTTGCCGAGACCAAGGCCGGCACGGACTTGGTGAGCGCCTTCGTGCTCGCCGTCATGGCCGGCGCCTTCATCTCCATGGGCGCGACCTTCATGCTCGTCGTCAAGTCCGACTCCGAGCTGCCCTTCGCCGCCACGCAGCTGCTCGGCGGCTTCTCCTTCACCTTGGGCCTCTTCCTCATTCTCGCAGCCGGCGCGGAGCTCTTCACGGGCAACTGCCTCATGGTCATGGGCCCGCTCGCCGGCCGCTTCTCGTGGGGAGGCCTTCTCAGGAGCTGGGGCGTCGTGCTCGCTGGCAACCTCGTGGGAAGCGTGCTCGCCGCCGCCGTGGTGCTCGCCGCTGACGTTGCCTCGGCAAACGGCGGCGCGCTCGGGCAGGCCGCCATTGCCGTCGCCGAGGGCAAGGTGGCGCTCGGCTGGGGCACGGCCTTCGCGCGCGCAGTCCTCTGCAACCTGCTCGTCTGCCTGGCGGTGTGGATTGGCCACTCCGCTAGCTCCGTCACCGACAAGTTCTTCTCGGCGCTGCTGCCGGTCATGGCGTTCATGGCCGCGGGCTTTGAGCACTGTGTGGCCAACATGTTCTTCCTGCCCTATGCCCTCATGCTCCAGGCAACGGGCGTTGCCGCGGGAGGCGTCGAGCTCCCTGGCGTCATCTCCAACCTGACGGCCGCCACCCTGGGCAACCTCGTGGGCGGCGTGGTGCTCGTTGGCGTCTCGTACTGGTTTGTGTACGGGCGCGGAAGGGGGCGCGCGTGAGCGTGGGCGAGAAGAACGAGCAGGGCTTTGGGCCCATCGACAAGCCGCGCGTGGAGGCCGCCGTCCGCGAGCTGCTGCTCGCCATCGGCGAGGACCCGGACCGCGAGGGCCTGCTGGGCACGCCCGACCGCGTGGCGCGCGCCTGCGAGGAGGTCCTTGGCGGCATGCAGGAGGACCCGGGCGCCCACCTGCGCAAGCAGTTCCACGAGCCGGGCAATCAGGAGATGGTGATCGTCAAGGACATCCCGTTCTCCTCCCTCTGCGAGCACCACATCCTGCCCTTCACCGGCAAGGCGCACGTCTGCTACATCCCGCGCGACGGTCGCATCACGGGCCTCTCCAAGATTGCGCGCTGTGTCTCCGGCTACGCGCGGCGCCTGCAGGTCCAGGAGCGCCTGACCGGGCAGATCGCCGACGCCATGGTGCGTGAGCTCGACCCCCTCGGCGTGCTCGTGGTTCTGGAGGCGGAGCATACCTGCATGACGATGCGCGGCGTGCGCGCGGCCGGTGCCCTCACCACCACGTCGGCCGTCCGAGGGTGCCTGCGCGACCTCAAGACCCGCGAGGAGGCCCTCCGCCTGCTCGAGCTGTAAGCCACCTCGAGCGTAGGCCGCCCGCGCGCCTCGCGCCGTGCGTCATCGATTAACTCACCCGAGAGCGTTACGAGGGAGACCACATGTATCAGCTGCCGTTTGAGGTTCCTGAGATCTCGTACGACGAGGCGCTCGCAATCGTCCGCGGGGCGCTGCGCTTTGGGATATGCCCGCTGCTCGAGACCGTTGAGGACATGCTCGCCGAGCTCGGGGACCCCGACCTTGCCTTCGACTGCGTCCAGATTGCCGGCACCAACGGCAAGACGTCCACCTCGCGCTACGCGGCGGCCATCCTCTCGGGCGAGGGCCTGCGCACGGCGCTCTACACCTCTCCCGAGCTCGTGAGCTACACCGAGCGTATGGAGGTTGCCGGCCACCCCGTCTCCGAGGAGGCGTTCGCTCACGGTGTCTCGGCCGCGCACATTGCGGGGGAGCGCGTGAACGCCCGCCGTGCCGCCGCCGGCAAGAGACCCTATGACATTACCGAGTTTGACACGCTCACGGTGGCCGCGATGGTCGTCTTTGCCGAGGCCGGCGTTGACGTTGCGGTCCTGGAGTGCGGCATGGGCGGCCGCTGGGACGCCACGTCAGCCGCCAAGTCGATCAGGAGCGTCGCCGTGACGGGCATTGGCCTCGACCACATGCGCGTGCTCGGCAGCACGCTCGAGGAGATTGCGGGCGAGAAGGCGGCGATCATCAAGCCCGGCCGCACCTGCGTCCTCGGAGCCGGGACGGCGAGCCCCGCCTCCGTTGAGCGGGTGTTTCTCGACCAGGCGCGCGAGGCGGGCGTGGTGCCCGTGCTCGTTCGCCCGTCCGAGGGGCCTTCCGTTGTCAGCTTCCGCGTTACCAAGGTCCCGCACCGTCTTGGTGCGCCGCTCGAGCTGGACGTTGCAACGCCGCGCGCGACCTATGCTGAGCTCGCGGCACTCAAGCCCGCCTATCAGGCACAGAACATCGCCTGTGCGATAGCCCTTTGCGAGTCGTATCTTGACCGCACGCTCAATGAGGACGCGCTCTTCACCTCCGTGGTGCAGTGCCCAACTCCCGGCCGCTTCCAGCTGCTGCGCCCGGATCCGCCCGTTCTCATTGACGCCTGTCACAACCCGCAGTCGGTCGAGGCGTTCCTTACCGCGGTTGATGCCGTGGCGCCAAACCGTGACGAGCGGCCCGTTCTTCTTGCCGCGGTTCTTGCGGACAAGGACGTGACGGGAATCGTCGGGCTTCTTGCCGCCGCCTTCCCGCGCGTTGCCGTCACGCAGACGGCAAGCCCGCGCGCGCTGCCGGCGCCGGAGCTGGCTCGCGCCTTTGCCGATGCGGGCGCCGAGGTGGTGGGGACGTATCCAACGGTTGAGGCCGCTACGTTGGCATTGTGTGGAGAATCGTACGTTGGGTGCGGTTCCATCACGCTCGCGGGGGAGCTTGCGGCCCTCTTTGCCTAACATTTGTTACAATTTCGCTGTCTGTGGCGTTGCTTTGTGACGCTTACCCGGTTTTGAAGGAGCCCCGCTATGGCGCAAGAACTGTTCGACCAGCTCATTACCCCCGAGGTCCGCATGGTCCTCTATCTGATGGTCGTCTGCGTCGTCATGCTCTACATCCTCTCCATCGTCTACGTCATCCGCGACGCCCAGCGCCGCGGTGCCGAGCCCTGGTGGATGTGGGCCATCATCTCCGTGATCCCCATCGTGGGCCTGCTCGCCTACGTGATCCTGCGCCCGAGCTCCTACCTCATCGACCGTGAGGAGCAGGACCTGGACATCGCCCTGCGCGAGCACCAGCTCTCCCACTACGGCATCTGCCCCAAGTGCGGCGCGCCCATCGACCGCGACTTTGTGGTCTGCCCGATCTGCAACACGCAGGTGCGCAACGTCTGCCCCACCTGCCACCGCCCTCTCAACGCGGACTGGAAGGTCTGCCCGTACTGCCGCACGCGCATTCAGTAGCGGCTCTTTGGGACATAGCGTCTGGTTGCGTGAACCCCTGCCTCGGCAGGGGTTCATTTTGTGCAGGCGGGGCGGTGTGAGACCGTCCACAGCTCGTCTCATCACAGCCCCCATCACAACCGGGGGTGAGTCTGGGCCGTTTTGGCGAGGGCAGATCTTCTTCCCGGGTGCCTACGCGCGTCCCCGTTTGCTCTGGCGTGGACGGGAACCGAGGCGCTGTCAACGCGAGGCGCCACCGACCGTTCCCGTAAACGTAAGGGGAGGGGACAACAAACTGAAGACCCGGAACCATTAAATCGACAAACCCTACAAATGGCTGTCAATGCGCATTTAGCGAGAAGGGCGTGGCACCCGGGGGAACCTTCTTGATGCTCCATCGGATGATGCTCAGCAGCTAATTCACATGAGCTTAAACAACCCGCGTTCAAATAGGCTGTTTTTGAATACACATTTTCTAAACTTATGGTGGCGGGAGGAATGTTGAAAGCTGACGACATAGTAACGATAATTATAAGAAACCGCCGCTAGACGCCATATTTTACGACATGTAAATGATAGGTCGACCATCTCGTGCGGCTATCTTCTAAGAAGCTTTACCCAAAGCGTCGGCATTGCCGTGCACAAGGGCATGGCGGTACCCATGGCGACGCGCTCACGAGAAAGGTAGGCTTCACATGAGGAAAAGCACGTTAAGCTTTGCGGCAACGCTTGGCCTGAGTGCCTTGCTTGCCCTGAGCGCGGTTGCGGGGCCCGCCATAACGGCCCACGCTGCCGACGGCGATGACACATCGTCGTCTGTAAATGTTGAAACGCGCGACCTAACCTTTGAGAGAAACATTAAGGTCGTATTCCATGATGATGAAGGCGCTGAGCTCTTTTCCCGCGAGTATAACTACAGCTCGCTTTTTGGTAAGGGACCAACGTTCTCCGAAGTTCTTGACGCGTTTAACACGGAAACCAACAATCAGTATGAAGATGTGGTTTGGGCGGAGCGCGACGGGCTTCCGCTTGAATCAGACGATGTTATGAAGAGCACGTATTCCGATGACAGGGTATACGTCTATGACCTTTATGAGTACTATGCCGGCGAGCTGACGTATAGCTTTGTTGATGCCGAAACCGACGAAGGTCTTGGGGAGGTGACGGTCCATCAGGGCGATCTCTTCCTGGAGAAGTATGAAGAGGAGCATGGAAAGCCCGAGAAGGAGGGCCTTCTCTTTGACGTATATGCCTGGGAGGACGATGAGACCAATGCTCGTCTGAGCATTACGACGAGGACCGCGTCTCCAGATGACGTGGAGCACGACTATACTGTTGCGGTGCACTTTAGAGATTACGCCAAAGTCACTTTCAACTATCAGAAAGTGGTTAACGGAGTAATGTCTACCGTGCAAAATGTCTCGCTTGGAGATTCTGCTACGCCCATCGATGAGCCCGTTTACGAGAACTTTGATTTCACGGGCTGGTATACCAACAAAGAATGCACCCTCCCATACGATTTTGAGCAGGCGGTAACGTCGGACATAACGCTCTATGCCGGTTGGGTGAAGAGCGCCTATACGGTCACCTTCGATTTTGGTGATGCGTCTGGGGCCGAGGACTTCACCACGACCGTCAAGGCCGGTGAGACCGTGACGGCCCCTGACGAGCCTGCTTATGAGGGTCACAGTATTGCCGGTTGGTATACGGATCCGTCTTTTGAAACTTCGTACGACTTTACTACCCCGGTCGAAACCGATCTGACGCTCTATGCTAAGTGGGTCGAGGATCTCACCGTCACGTTTGACTATGGTGACGGAGAGACCAAGGAGGTTCAAGTTAAGTACAACGGCACGGTTGCCAAGCCTGAGACGCCTCAACGAGAGCACTTCACCTTTGGCGCGTGGTATTCCGACGAGGGGTGCACGGAGAAGTTCGACTTCAACACACACATCACTGAGGACTGCACGCTCTACGCCAGCTGGCACGAGAACCCGACCATCACGTTCTATAGCGCGGCTTCCTATGATGGTGTAGATGACCCGAACGTTTGGCGTACGGTCGAGGTGCCCTATGGCAAGTCGTATGCCAAGCCTGAAAATCCCACTCTCGATGGCTACACGTTCATCAACTGGTACACCAGTAGCTCCCTGGAGAGTACGTACGACTTCAACTTGACGGTTACGGACGACCTCTATCTCTATGCCAAGTGGGAGAAGAAGCCCACCGTCAGCTTCTATGACCTCCTGTCCGATACGCCGGACGAACCCTTTACCACGCGCGTTGTTACGTATGGGGAGTACTTCCAGAACGTGACGCAGGATGTGAGAGAGGACCCCGACTTCCCCACGCACGAGGGCTATGTGATTGTCGGTCAGTATCTCGACAAGGAGTGCACCCAGCCCATCACTGGCACTATCACGGGTGACTGCAGCGTCTATATCAAGTGGGATAAGCTCTGGACGGTCACCTTTGACGATGGCATTGAGGGTACTGAAAATGAGACCAAACAGGTGGTCAATGGTCAGACCGTCACTGAACCCAAGGATCCAACGTGGGACGGCTACGAATTCAAGGGCTGGTATGACGCGGACGGCGCCCTGTTCGATTTTGACACGCCCATCACGTCCGATATGACGCTCACTGCCAAGTGGGAGAAGATTCCCGTCTACACCGTCACGTTTGACTTCATGCTGGACGACATGGAGGATATCCAGCTCACCGCGCTGAAGGATCAGCCCATTGCCGATGTGCCCGACGAGGTCAAGAACCCTGTTCACGAGGGCTATGAGTTCGAGGGCTGGTACTTCGAAAACGGGGCACAGTACTACCCCGGCGTCAGCAAGACGTATACTGACACGACGGTCTACGCCGAGTGGACGCCCACCGAGACCCCCGTTGTCACCTACACCGTGACCTTTGACGACGGCACCAACAAGAACGTGGTTGAGGTGGAGGAGGGCGAAATCGTCTCCAAGCCCGCCGACCCCACCCGCGAGGGCTACACCTTCGGCGGCTGGCTCCTCGACGGCGAGGCCTACGACTTCTCCAAGCCCGTGACGTCTGACATCACGCTCACGGCCAAGTGGACCGAGAACGAGCCCGAGCCCGAGCCCACCGTCTTCACCGTCACCTTCAACGACGGCATCGACTCCACCAAGGACGTCACCGTGAAGGTGGAGGAGGGCAAGGCCGTCTCCAGGCCGGCCGACCCCACCCGCGAGGGCTACACCTTCGGCGGCTGGTTCACGGATGCCGCCGCCACCAAGGCCTATGACTTCAAGTCCCTTGTGAAGGCCGACCTCACGCTCTATGCCAAGTGGACCAAGAACGTCGCTCCCGAGCCCGCCGAGACCATCACCATGTGGCGTCTCTACAACCCGTACACCGGCGAGCACTTCTACACCGCGGACAAGAGCGAGTACGAGTTCCTCGGTACCATCGGCTGGATTCAGGAGGACGTTGCCTGGATCGCCCCCGCCGAGGGCGAGGAGGTCTATCGCCTCTACAACCCGTTCACGAGCGACCACCACTACACCATGAACGCCGAGGAGCGCGATAAGCTCGTCGCCCTTGGCTGGAACTACGAGGGCGTGGGCTGGCGCTCCGCCTCCAAGGAGACCGGCGTGCCGCTGCAGCGCCTCTTCAACCCGTACGAGATCATCGGAACCCACCACTACACCACCTCCCTTGAGGAGCGTGACCAGATGGTCGAGAACGGCTGGGTGTATGAGGGCACTGCCTGGTACGCAGTGAGCGCTGAGTAGCGTTTTCCCAAGACGCGCTCCGAGCGCGCGAAACAAGACATGGGAGGGGCTTCCGATCTTTCGGGGCCCCTCTCGTGGCTTGCGATCATCGGGCTTCTCGCCCGGGTGTTTCCCGGGCCTTGGACTAGGACATCTTGCCAATGGATAGGGCTGCCACAGACATAGCCGTGAGCGTGATATGCGTCACCTACAACCAGGTGGGCTACATTCGCGACTGCCTCGAGGGCATCGTTTGCCAGCGGACGACGTTTCCCATTGAGGTCATCGTGCACGACGACGCCTCAACGGACGGCACCAGGCAGGTCGTGCTCGAGTACGCGCGGCGCTATCCTCAGCTCATCGTTCCGGCGCTTGAGGAGAGAAACCGGTACTCCCAGGGCGTGGAGGGCCTTGAGAATATCAACCTCCCGCCCCTGAGGGGCCGTTATCTCGCCTACTGCGAGGGGGATGACTATTGGACCGACCCAAATAAGCTCCAGGTGCAGTATGACTACATGGAGGCACATCCCGAGTGCACCCTCTGCCTGCATGCGGTGAGCGTTTTTGACGAGGAGCTTGGTCGGCCGCGCCTTGACAAGCGCGCCTCGGGCAGGGAGAGAGACCTCACGCCAGATGAGGTTATTGTTGCCCCATGGAAGCTCCAGTACGGTACGTGCAGCTTCTTCATGCGCATGACGGGCGAGCCCATGCCGCCGGAGTTTCAGGGGTGGGGCGTGGGGGACTGGCCGTTTGAGATATGGCAGTCCCTCGTTGGGACGGTTCACTACATGCCCCGGCCCATGGCAACGTACCGGGCGCTTGCTGCCGGGTCGTGGTCCCTCTCCATGAGAGATCCAGAGAAGGACCGCGCGGCGAGAAGGCTCATGCTCGAGGGTATCGACCGTGCGGAGCGGTTTGCCAACGGCGCATATGCGGAGGCGTTTGCGTACGCAAGGTCGAGCCAGCGCCTCAGCTACTGCGTTGCGGAGCGCGACCTCGCGGGTCTGCTGTTCGGGGAGTACCGCCCCGACGCGCTGCGCATTGGGGGGATGCGGGCGTTCTACGCTCTTGTCAAATGCGTGCTCCCAACGAGCGTCTGCAGGAGGCTCGGAAGGCTCAAGCGCCTCGTCGGCTCATGGAGCGTGAGGGCAAGGGGCGCGGCATGAGCCTCAGGTCGCAGGTCATATCGTCGGTGTGCTGGAAGCTCCTCGAGCGCGGGGGGAGCCAGGCGGTGCGGCTGGTGGTTCAGATTGTCATGGCGCGCCTGCTCGTGCCTGATGACTTTGGCATGCTCGCCGTCATGCTCGTCCTCGTTGACCTCGGCAACACCGTCGCCCAGTCTGGTCTCAACACCGCGCTTGTCCAGGACCCCAACGTCACCGAGGAAGACTACTCGACGGTCTTCTGGATGTGCCTGGCCGCCGCCGCGGTGCTCTACGCGCTCGTGTTTGCCTGCGCGCCGCTGGTCGCGTCTTTCTATGGCATGCCGGCCCTGGGGACGCCGCTGCGCGTCCTTGGCCTCGTCCTTCTCGTGAACGCGTATAACGCGGTCCAAATCAGCAAGATCACGCGTGAGCTCGCGATGCGCAAGATCTTCGTGGGAACCGCCGCCTCCGTTCTGGTGTCGTCCGTTCTGGGCATTGGGTCGGCGCTCGCCGGCCTGGGCGTCTGGGCGCTCGTGGCTCAGCAGCTTGGATATCAGGTCACAAACGTGCTTGCGCATGCGGCACAGGTGGACTGGCGCCCTCGGGCAACGTTCAACGCCCGTAGGGCCCGCAGCCTCTATGCCTTTGGGTGGAAGCTTCTGGCCTCCGGCCTTCTCGGCACGCTCTACGCCAGCCTGACGAGCCTTGTTGCGGGCCGGCTGTTTGGCAGCTACCAGCTTGGCCTCATATCGCAGGGCGAGAAGTACCCGCAGGCGCTGGGCACCACCATTGACGGCGTCATACAGCCGGTCATGCTCTCCGCGGTCTCTCGAGCGCAGGGGGACGTTGCCTACGCGCGGCGCATCGTGCGCAGGGCGCTCAGGACGTCCGCCTATCTCGTCATGCCCGCCCAGTGCCTTGCCGCGGCGGTTGCGCCCGTGCTCGTCCCCCTGCTGCTTGGCGAGCAGTGGGCGCCGTGCGTGGCATTTTTTCAGCTGTTCTGCCTGGTCTTTGCGATGCTGCCCCTGCACACCACCAATCTGCAGGCGCTCGTTGGCATGGGCCGGAGCGGGACCTTTCTCAGGCTGGAGCTCGTGAAGACCTGTCTTGGCGCGACGGGCGTGCTGGTTGCCCTCCTCGTCTTTGGGAGCGCCCTCGCCCTTGTGGCATCCTACGTGGTCACAGGCGTTATCTCGACGTTTGTCAACGCGTGCCCCAGCAGGCGCGTGCTCGGGTACCCCTATGCCCAGCAGCTGCGCGACGTTGCACCTACGGTCCTGCTGTGCGCGGCGTCATGGCTTGGCGCGTCGGCGATCTCCCTGCTGCCTGTGGGCGGCGTGGGCCTCCTCCTTCTTCAGGCCGCGACGTTTGTGTCCATCTATCTTGGGCTTTCCCTTGCGCTCAAGCTCGACGAGCTTGCGTATCTTGTCTGCGTTGCAAGAGGGTGGCTGGGTGCGCGCAGGGGGAGGGGTGGGGCCCATGCCTAGCGAGCTTCCCGTCACCCGCGCGGCTCTCCCGCCGCTTGACGAATACGTGGACGAGATTCGCGGCCTCTGGGGCACCCAATGGATAACCAACATGGGTGAGAGGCACGAGGAGCTCGAGCGAGCTCTCGAGTCGTACCTGGGCGTCTCTCACGTGAGCCTCTTTGTGAACGGCCACAGCGCCCTTGAGTGCGCGCTTGACGCGCTCGAGCTCTCGGGCGAGGTCATCACCACCCCGCTTACCTTTGCGAGTACGGTCCACGCCATCGTGAGGCGCGGTCTCACGCCCGTCCTTGCGGACGTGCGCCCAGACGACTGCACGATTGACCCGGAGGCCATCGAGGCGGCCATCACGCCGAGAACCTCGGCGATCGTTCCCGTTCACGTCTACGGGAACCTGTGCGACGTTGACGCCATAGCGGACATTGCGCGCCGTCACGGCCTGAGGGTCGTCTACGACGCCGCCCACGCGTTTGGCGTGGAGCGCGGCGGCGTCTCGGCGGCGTCATGTGGCGATGTCAGCATGCTCTCCTTCCACGCGACAAAGGTCTTCAACACCATTGAGGGCGGCGCCCTCTGCTATGGGGACGCCGCTTTTGGGGAGCGCGTCAGGCTGCTCAGGGACTTTGGCATCCGCGACTCCGAGCACGTTGACCTTGTGGGCGGAAACGCCAAGATGAACGAGTTCTGCGCGGCCATGGGTCTGTGCAACCTGCGCCACGTGGACGGCGAGATCTCCGCGCGCGGAGCGGCTGCCGCGCGCTATCGCGAGAGGCTCGAGGGCGTCTCTGGTCTTACGCTGATTGCGCCCAGGCCGGGCGTCCGCCCAAATCACGGCTACTTCCCGGTGTTCTTTGAGGACTCGTTTGGCGCCTCGCGCGACGAGGTGTTCTCGGCCCTGGAGCGCAGGCACATCCTCTGTCGCAAGTACTTCTATCCACTCGTGAGCGATTATGCCTGCTATCGAGGGCGATATTCCAGCGCGGACACGCCCGTTGCCCGTGACCGCGCGGCGCGCGTGCTCACCCTGCCCCTGTACGGCGCGCTCTCGCGCGATGACGTTGACCGCGTGTGCGACGCGGTCCTCGGCTGCAGGGGGTGAGGCCGATGGCAGGCAAGAAGACGCTCTTGCTCCTGGGGGGCTCGCGTTACGTCCTTCCCGTCATTCGCGCGGCCCACGGTCTCGGGGCGCGGGTCATCACGTGTGACTACCTGCCCGGAAACTACGGGCACCGCTTCTCCGACGGTTACGTCAACGCGAGCATCGTAGACAGGGAGGCGGTTCTGGCGGCGGCGCGCGCGGTCCGCGCGGACGGCATCATGTCCTTTGCCGCGGACCCCGGCGTCGTGTCTGCCGCGTATGCGGCCGAGTGCCTCGGCCTTCCGTTTCAGGGCTCGTACGATGCGGTGGCAATCCTCCAGGACAAGGCGCGCTTCAGGGGCTTTTTGCGCGAGAACGGCTTTAGCAGTCCGTGGTTCTTCTCGGCGGGGTCTGTCCCTGATGCCATGCGCCGCGCCGACGAGCCGCGCTACCCGGTCATCGTGAAGCCGGTCGACCTTGCCGGGAGCAAGGGGGTGTCCCGCGTGGACGCGCCCTCCGGCCTGGCGGGGGCGGTTGGACGCGCCCTTTCCCTCTCGCTTTCCGGGCGCTGTATCGTGGAGCAGTTCATCGAGAGGCGCGGGTGCTCGTCGGACTCGGACTGCTTCTGTGAGAATGGGGCTATGACCTGCGTATCGTTTAGCTCGCAGCTCTTTGATGACAAGGCGCCGAACCCATACGTTCCCTCGGGCTATGTCATGCCGTCCCAGATGCCGGCGGGCGCTCAGGCAGCGCTTGCGTCCGAGCTGCAGCGTCTTTGCGACCTACTCCACCTTCGGAGCGGGATCTTCAACGTCGAGACGCGCGTTGCAAAGGACGGCACGCCCTACCTCATGGAGGTTTCCCCGCGCGGCGGCGGCAACCGCCTCAGCGAGCTCCTGCGGCGCTCTTCCGGCGTTGACCTGGTCCGCGCCGCGGTCCAGGTTGCGCTCGGCATGCCCGCGGAGGGCGTGTCCATGCCCCGCTATCAGGGTATCTGGTACGAGCACGTCCTGCATGCGCGCCGAGACGGCGTCTTTGGGGGCCTGAGGTACGCGCCCGGCTTTAGGGAGGCACACGTGGTGGGCGAGCAGGTCTGGGTGCGGCGCGGCGAGCGGGTCTGCTCGCTCACGGGTGCCAACCGCTCTTTTGGGACCGTCACGCTGCGCTTTGACACCATGCGCGAGCTCGACGGGTTTCTCGCCGAGCCGGATCGTTACATGAGCGTTGAGATTTGCGAGGGGTCCCTATGACCGACGTTTCTGGAAAGAGGCTGCTTGTACTGGGCGCGGGCGGCGTGACCGTGGGCTCAGAGGAGAGCCTCGTTCGCATTGCGCAGCAGATGGGCGCATACGTGATCGTTACGGACAACCGGCACGACTGGAGCCAGGCCCCGGCTAAGCCCATTGCCGACGAGGCGTGGGACATCAGCTGGTCAGATGTTGATGCCCTCGCCAAGCTGTGCCGCGAGAGGCGCGTGGACGGGGTGCTCGCCGGATTCAGCGAGCATAAGGTTCTGTGCGCAGCGAGGCTCTGCGATGTCTTGGGGCTTCCGTTTTACGCCGCGGGCGCGGACCTGGAGACGCTCTTTGACAAGGCGCGCTTTCTCGCGGCGTGCGAAGAGGTTGGCGTCCCCGTTCCGCGGCGCTATTGCCTGGGGGCGCATATTGATTATCCCGTGGTAGTGAAGCCCGTTGACGCGGAGGGCTCGCGCGGCGTCTTCGTGTGCCTCAACGAGGGCGAGATGAGCGACGCCCTGCGCGCCGCGAGGGAGGCGTCTCGGTCCGGGGAGCTGGAGATCGAGGAGTACGTTGCCGCTGACGAGGCGTTCTTCTACTACCTCGTTGTGGACGGGAGGGCGTCGCTTGTGGCGTCGTGCGACCTCTGCGCCCTTGAGGGAGGGGAGGGATCGCTGCGCGTTCCGGTGGCCACCCGTTACCCGTCCGTTCACGAGCGGGCCTTTCTCAAGAACGACGATGCCGTGTACCAGCGGCTTATTTCCTCGCTGGGAATTCGAGACGGTCTCATCGGCTTTCAGTGCTTTGTGCGGGAAGGACGAGCGCTCGTTCACGACCCGACCTACCGCCTTGACGGCTCGGCGCTTGCCAACGTGATGTTTCATGACGCTGGGACCAATGCGGCCCGTCTTCTCATCCATCACTCGCTCACGGGCAGGCTGGGGCCCACCGACGAGCTGGGACGACTGCTCGACCGCGCTCGCCGCAGCTTCCAGCTGTATCTGGGCATTGAGCTGCGGGAGGGCGTGGTGGCACGGCTTTGCGGGCCCTCGGATGCCTCCGAGGTCGAGGGGGCGCTCTTCCTGAGGCGCATGGTCGAGGTCGGGGATCGCGTTGACCTTGCGGCGCCGGTGTTCAAGAGGACCGCCTATTCCGTGGGACTCTGCGCCTCTGGCGAGGAGGAGCTCGAGCGACGCGTGGCACGACTCTATGACAGCGTCCGCGTTGTGGGGGAGGCTGGCGAAGACCTGACCGTGCGGATCGACCCCCATGCGCTCGTGACGCGCTGCACCTACGGCGAGAAGGACGTGCTTGGCTGATGAGTCCGTGCCGTCGCTTTTCTCGCCCGCCGCTCGCTGCCGAATGGGGCCTTTGACCAAAAAATCTCTTGAAGCGGTCCTGCGAGGAGGGTTAGGTTTGACTCGTTGGCTTAGGCTTCAAGGACAAGGGGGAACCAATGAGAAAGGCCACGGGCGCTCTTGCGCTTCTTTCTGCGGCGGGCATCGCGCTTGCGTGCGTGGTGGCGCCGGGCACGGCTCAGGCGGCTGACTCCACGCAGATGCTGCGCCTCTACAACCAGTACACCGGGGAGCACCTGTTCACGTCCAGCGAGGAGGAGTACGACTACCTCGGCTCGATTGGCTGGACGCAGGAGGGTGGCGCCTGGCTGGCGCCCGCCTCGGGCGACGAGGTGTACCGCCTCTACAACCCCTACAGCGGAGACCACCACTACACCAAGGAAGCGGGGGAGTACGAGAAGCTCGGTAGCATCGGCTGGAAGAAGGAGGGCGTTGCCTGGCACTCCGACACCGCCAAGTCCGTCCCGATCTACCGCCTCTACAACCCGTACGTCCAGTTTGCCACGCACCACTACACCTCCAGCTGGGACGAGGTCGCCAGCCTTGAGGGGCTTGGCTGGGAGTATGAGGGCGAGGCTTGGTACGGCCTCAAGGACGATGAGCCGGCAAAGCCCGCCGAGACGATCAACGGCAAGCGCGTGACCAAGGTCTCTCTCGGTGCCTACACCTCCGCCGCCATCACCGAGGACGGTGCCCTGTGGATGTGGGGCGACGACTACTCAAGCACCCCCGAGAAGGTTGCCGACGACGTTGTCTGCGTCTCGGTGGGCGCGATAAACAACGCCTTTGTCAAGGAGGACGGGACCCTCTGGACCTGGGGCGGCAACTACCGCGGCGAGCTCGGCGACGGCACGACCAGCAGCGTTGACGCTCCCAAGAAGGTCATGGACGGCGTCTCCAGCGTTGCCTGTGGCTATATGCACACGCTGGTGCTCAAGACCGACGGCTCCGTCTGGGCCATGGGCGACAACCAGTATGGTCAGCTCGGCAACGGAACCTTCGATGACAGCGCCAAGCCCGTCAAGGTCATGGACGGGGCGGTTGCCATTGCGGCCTGCGGCAGCCACAGCGCCGCCATCAAGAGTGACGCTACGCTCTGGACCTGGGGCAACAACTACAACGCCCAGCTCGGCAACGGCAGCTCTGAAAACAGCCCCACCCCGGGCAAGGTCCTGGACGACGTGGCATCCGTCTCGCTGGGCACGGCTCACTCCGGCGCCGTGACCAAGGATGGCACCCTCTACCTGTGGGGTAGCAACAATTGGGGCCAGCTCGGCATTGAGGTTGATAACCCGTTTGACCTCTACAAGACTCCCGTGAAGGTCATGGAGGGCGTCAAGGCCGTTGCCCTGGGCGACCTGCACACCGCGGCCGTCAAGACCGACGGGACCCTCTGGACGTGGGGCAGCAACGAGAACGGCCAGCTCGGCGACGGCTCGACCGATGTCTATCGCTCCACCCCCAAGAAGGTCATGGACGACGTTGCGAGCGTTGCCCTTGGGGACGCCTCCGCGGCCGTCAAGACCGACGGATCCCTCTGGACGTGGGGTCTGAACGAGGACGGCCAGCTCGGCGACGGCACGACGACCAACCGTAACGTTCCCACGCAGGTCAGCGCAGCGAAGTAGGCCCCTGCGAGGCAGCCTCTCGCCGCGCGAGAAGAACCCGAGGACCCCTCCCGACACTCTTGCCCTTGAAGTGTTGGGTGGGGTCCTGCCCGTGCGCATGCTGCGAATCTGTTTCTCCGCGCATGATACGTGCCCATTTGTGGTAAACCTATGTCGTGCAAGCGAGACGAAAGGCTGACATGCGTCGCTTCATCGCACAGATTGCTCGAACGCAGACTATCTAGGCGTCTGTCCCTCCCATGGCCGGCAGGCCACGGACAGGCGCCGCATATCGCTCGACGCTTCCCATCAGGGCGGCGGACGGGCGTTTTTCTTGTTTGAGCCCGTATGAGACGACCAGCCAGAGAGAGGTTTTCACAATGAAGGTCCTGTACAACGACGGTCACATCGACGAGTGCCCTGCCGACGAGGTTACCCACGTCGTCCGCCACAGCGCCGCCCACATCATGGCCCAGGCCGTGAAGCGCCTCTACCCCGAGGCCGACTTTGCCTACGGCCCCGCCACGGACAACGGCTTCTACTACGACATCGATCTGCCCGAGGGTGCCAAGATCTCCGAGGAGGACTTCCCCGCCATCGAGGCCGAGATGAAGAAGATCGTGAAGGAGAACCTCAAGTTCACCGTCTTTGAGCTCCCGCGCGAGGAAGCCGTTGCCCTCATGGAGGAGCGCGGCGAGAAGTATAAGGTCGAGCACATCGGCGACCTGCCCGACGATGCCCGCATCACCTTCTACCAGCAGGGCGAGTACATCGACATGTGCGTGGGC
Organism: Candidatus Olsenella pullicola; assembly: GCA_019117265.1. Classification (GTDB taxonomy): domain Bacteria; phylum Actinomycetota; class Coriobacteriia; order Coriobacteriales; family Atopobiaceae; genus Thermophilibacter; species Thermophilibacter pullicola. Next base: position 1,792 of record DXAB01000005.1, on the reverse strand, counting down.
CCGCATCTCACCTACACCAAGGCGCTCAAGGCCTTCAAGCTCACGGGCGTCTCGGGCGCCTACTGGAAGGGCGACAAGAACAACAAGATGCTCACGCGCGTCAACGGAACCGCCTTTGCCACCAAGGAGGAGCTTGACGAGCACCTGCGCCTGCTCGAGGAGGCCAAGAAGCGCGACCACCGCAAGATCGGTCGCGAGATGGACATCTTCATGATGCGCGACGAGGCCCCCGGCTTCCCGTTCTTCCTGCCCAACGGCATGATTCTCAAAAACGAGCTCCTCAGCTACTGGCGCGAGATCCACCGCGCGGCCGGCTACGTGGAGATCTCCACGCCCATGATCATGAACAAGGAGCTCTGGAAGACCTCCGGACACTGGGACCACTACAAGGACAACATGTACTCCACGATCATCGACGACGAGGAGTACTGCATCAAGCCCATGAACTGCCCGGGCGGCGTGCTCGTCTATGCCTCCAAGCCGCATAGCTACCGTGAGCTGCCCATTCGCGCCGGCGAGATTGGCCTTGTGCACCGTCACGAGATGCGCGGCGCCCTGCATGGCCTCTTCCGTGTGCGCTGCTTCAACCAGGACGACGCCCACCTCTTTGTGCGTCCGGACCAGCTCACCGACGAGATCATCGGCGTGGTGAACCTCATCGACTCGGTGTACGAGAAGTTCGGCTTCACCTACCACCTTGAGCTCTCCACGCGCCCCGAGGACTCCATGGGCTCCGACGAGGACTGGGAGCGCGCCGAGTCCGCCCTGCGCCTCGCGCTCGAGAAGCTCGGCAAGGACTACGTGGTCAACGAGGGCGACGGCGCCTTCTACGGCCCCAAGATCGACTTCCACCTGGAGGACTCGCTCGGCCGCACCTGGCAGTGCGGCACCGTGCAGCTGGACTTCCAGATGCCGATCAACTTCGATCTGGAGTACACGGACGCCGACGGTTCCAAGAAGCGCCCGATCATGCTGCACCGTGTGTGCTTTGGCTCCATCGAGCGCTTCATCGGCATCCTGATCGAGCACTTTGCGGGCAAGTTCCCCACCTGGCTCGCTCCGTGCCAGGTGAAGGTCCTGCCTGTCTCCGAGAAGAGCCGCGACTACGCGCGCGCCGTGACGGAGAAGCTCGAGGCTGCGGGCATCCGTGCCGTTCTCGACGAGCGCGACGAGAAGATCGGCTACAAGATTCGCGAGGCACGCAACATCGACCGCCCGCCCTACATGCTCATCATCGGCGAGCAGGAGGTCGAGGCCGGTAACGTCTCCGTGCGCGACCGCTCCAACGAGACGGTGACGCGTGAGCTCGACGACTTCATCGCCGATGTTGTCGCCGAGATCTCCGAACGCCGCTAGTCTCGCGCCGCGGTGGGCGAGAATAGCCTCGACATAGACACGCTGCTGGCGCTCTCGTCCCAGATGGGTCGGGAGCGCTGGCGCACTCTCTCGGATGCGGCTCAGGTGGTTGCCAACTATCTGGTGTGCCACCCGCGCGTGGAGGCTGTACGCTATCCCGGCCTGAAGGCAGACCCGGACTTTCCCCGCGCCGCGAACACCCTCGTGGGCGGCTTTGGCCCGCTCGTTGCCTATCGGATGGCAGGGGAGTGGCGCCTCTGGGAGGCCGACGAGCGAGACGCTCGCGACCAGGTCATGGAGCTCGAGTCTCTGCTCTAGCGACGGGGCCGGTGACGGCGAGGGCGACGGGGCGAGCGGTGACAAATGTGATGACAAAGGTGACAGGGTTGACAAAGGTGACAGGGTAAGTTGTCACCATCCAAGAGATGGTGACAAC
>DXAB01000046.1 GCA_019117265.1 Candidatus Olsenella pullicola | reverse complement strand
GCTCTGGATGGTGCCGGTGTAGAGCAGCAGCTTCTCCGTGAGCGTGGTCTTGCCCGCGTCCGGGTGCGAGATGATGGCAAAGGTGCGGCGAGAAGAGATCTCCTCCTCAAGGCTTGGCATGCGTTTCCTCCGCTGCAGACGTTTGAGCCCAGCTATTGTAGCGGATGCGCACGTGGTAGCTAGCCCACTGCCTTGCCCAAAAGCGCGCAGTCAACGAAGTTCGACGCAGTAACTAGAGGGACTTCTGCCTTCTAGACCGACTTCTGAATAGTTTTCTACGCGGCATATCCCAAAGGGGCTCCATGAGACGAATCTCAACTGGGGCTTCTTTCGCCAACGAGCCACGCAGAGCTTTCTCGCTCCAGAAATCTATTCAGAAGTCGGTTTTGAAGGCAGGTCATTCCAAAATCAGTCGCAAACCCAGCTCACGGCACGACGCTGAGCCAATTCGGCGTTCAATGCGTTGCAGTGCATATACGCAGATCAGCAACCATGTAAGGAACATTTGACAGCACGACATGGCTCTGCGGGGCCCGGTGTCGCCCACCGCGGCGTCATCTACGTCGCCTACACCGAGGGCTACTACCAGCGTCAGCGCGCCCTTGCCGACGAGGCGCCCGCCGACGAGGCGTCCCTCGCCAAGTACATGGAGCGCGACGTCTTCATGCTGCCTGCAAACGCGACCGTCCGCGAGGCCCTCGCGTACTTCGCAGAGAGGAAGATCAGCGGAGCGCCCATCGTCTCCCCCGAGGGCGGCGTCGTGGGCTACCTGAGCGACGGGGACGTCATGCGCTACCTGAGGTCCGTGGGGCACAACGTGCCGGCGGTCGGGGCGCCCGCACTCCTGTTGGACTGCCTCCGCGAGAGCGGCTCGAAGTTCGAGGCGAGGCTGACGTCAATCATGGACCAGCTGGCCCTCGACGTGGGGTCCGACCACCCCGTCACCATCCCGGTCAGCACCTCGTTCGAGGACATCTGCCGGCTCCTTAGCGAGTCGGGCGTGAAGAAGATCCCCGTGGTCTCCGACGGCCAGGTGGTGGGAATCGCCTCCCGCTCGGCGATCACGACCTACCTCGTGCGGCGCTTCCTCGACCAAGCCGGAATGTGATGCCGAACCCGTAGGACGGGGGCGTGTGACAGAGGGGACGGAGGCTTTTGTCACACGCCTCCGGTGTGACAAAAGCCTCCGTCCCCTCTGTCACTTTGTCACACGCCTGCCGCTCGCGAGTCAGAACGAGCGGAGGGTGGGGTCGCCCTTCTCGGTGGTGGCAACAAAGCGCAGGTAGAGTATGGCGTCAAGCATGGACGGCAGCAACAGGAGCAGCTCGGTGAGCACCGCCTCGATGAGGAGGTAGCTCATGTCGTACGCGACGCACGCGAGGAGGTTGGGAAGCAGGCCCTCGGCCTCGGGCGGGTAGAAGAGCAGCGCCGAGACGACGTAGCACACCCCCATCGCGAGCACGCCGACGAGGTAGCCCACACGAAGGACGAGCACGTCGCCCCTAACGTCATCGTCTTCCTCGCCCTCGTCACGGGCGCCGCTTCCACGCCCCGCCCCGCGCCCGCAACCGCACTCGCGGCCGCGCCTCGGCCCGAACCCGCGCAGGAGCAGGCCTCCCACCGCCACGGCCCCGCACGCGACCGGGTACTCGAGCACGATGGCGCCCGGCGAGAAGTTCACCCACTCGCCCACGCCGAAGATGACCGCAAGTCGGGTGAACCCGAAGACCGCGCCGGCCACGCAGCCATGGCGCGGGCCGTAGAAGTACGTGACGAGCCACAGCGGCAGCAGGCTCAGGAACGTGACCGAGCCGCCCTGCGGAAGCGTCACGAACCGAAACGCCGAGAGCAGCGCGGACAGGGCGAGAAGCGCGACGGTCCAGAACGCGCGGTTCGCCCAGAGCCAGTCGCCCGGCTCACGCCGATAGACGCGGCGGCCGTCGCCCCACGCGCCCCCTTTGGACCCTCGCCCTCCCATGCGCACCCCCTAGATCCGGCTTCTCTGCTGGTGCCGGCGACGCCGCTGGTTGATGACAACCACGAGCACGTAAATGGCAACCCCGCCGAACAGACCGCAGTACGTGGTGGTCTCCGCGTATGTGGCCTCGATCCCGAGCCCCTCGTACACGTCCCGGAGGAGGTCGGCGAAGAAGGGCTGCAGCTGGATGATCGCGAGGATGACGGCGGCCACGTTGATGACCATGCCCGTGCGCCCCTCGACGATGGCGCTCTTCACCGAGACGAGGTGCTCGAGGTACTCCTGGTGCTCGGTGTAGACGTCATGCAGCTCCTGGTTGAGAAACGCCTCGCGCAGGCAGGTGGCCTCGATCTGGGACGAGAGGTACTTGAAGTTCTGCGTCTCCCAGAAGCGCACCGTCCTGCCGTACTCCCGGTCGATCGCGAGCTTGGCCTTCGGCGAGATGTCGTGGTTCGCCTCGAGGACCCTCGTCACGCGCGTGTTGACCTTCTCGAGCGCGGTGTTCTGAAAAAGGACGAGCACCACGATGAAGAGGTAGTTCGCGAAGTCGCTCACGCGGTCCATGGGGAGGTCGCGGAAGCTTTTCGCCACGTAGACGACGGCCCTGCTCGAGAGGTAGAGCTCGTAGTCGTCGAACTGCGCGCGGTTGTCGAGGCTCATCGCGCGGACCTCGGTGCTGTCGATGCGGTACTCGCGCCCGTAGTTGTCGTACGTCTCGGCGGCGAGCATGTCCTGCAGCTCGCGGTCGTTGTCCGGGCGCTCCGAGAGGAACAGCGCGCACTTCGCGCGCCCGCAGCGGTGCAGTCCGAACGTCTCGAGCAGGTAGTCGTAGAGGGAGACGAAGCGGTCGGGGCCCTCCGGGCTGCGTATCTTGAGGTAGTCGTAGGAGACCTGGTCCTCCATCTGCGTGACGGAGAAGGGATACGCCGAAAGGAGCACGGCGAGCACGAACATGTGCGTCCGGCGGTGGCAGACGAGGACGGCGTGCCCGCGCGCGGTGCCCATGACGATCTCCTCGCCGGCATCGCGCGCCGGGTAGTCGTCGGTGGTGTGGAGGAAGTCGAAGCTCCCGAGGTGGGCAAGCTCGAGGTCGCGCACCACCTCGTTGCTGCACTCGTAGGAGAGGTACTCGACGAGCTCCGAGATGACGTGCTCGGCGAGCGCGCGGTCGTCGGCGGTGGCGGGCTCGGCGGGGACGCCTCTGGCGCGGTCCTCGAGCAGGTTGTCGACGCGCAGGTTCGCCTCGTGCTCGGCGAGCGGGAGCAGCAGCCAGAGGTCGCTGCGGCAGGTCGCGAAGTGGGCCCTTCCCGCGAGCAGGCGGTCGAGCCGCGGGCCGTCGCAGACGAAGACCGTGTTGCCGTCCTCCAGGTGACGGAGCTCGTGGAACAGGAGGCTGCGCAGGACCTTCGTGCCGTCGCCCGAGACGGCGGTGGCGACGACGCTCGTGACGGGCAGGCCCTCGTCGCGCAGGCGCCGCAGGTAGCCGACGAAGCCGTCGGTGAGCAGCCGGATGACCTCCCCGTCCTGATAGGCGGGGTGGACGGCGATGGAGAGCACGAAGAGGTGGTTCTCGTCGGTACGGTACTGCGCGACCTCGTCGGGGGCGATGTCGTCGTCACGGATGACGGGGCTGCGCGAGACGTTGTCCTGGTGGAGGCCCAGCTCGCAGGGGAAGAAGTTGACGTAGCCGGCGAGACGCCCGCTCTCGTCGTCGACGACGAACACGAACGAGCGGCGGTTCCGCTCGTAGCGGGCGACCGTGTTGGCGGGGTCGCCCCAGTAGGCGGGCTCGTAGCAGGCGTGGTCCACGGCCACGAGGCGGTCGAGGAAGGGGACGTCGACGTCCTCCCCATAGAGCACGGTATACGTCATGGCACCCCCTCGGTCGGCCGCGCGGCAACGAGGACATTATAGGTGCCCGGCGGCGCGCCAGCCTCGCTCGCCGCAAGCGCCCTGCCTAAAGGGCCCCTTTGCCTTGCCCAGTGGTCAGCCGAACGGGCCCCTGGGACGAGAGGCGTCAGACAGAGCCGCGTGTGTCAGATAACGGCTCCATTGTGTGGCAGGAGGGATTTAGCGCCCCTTTCACGCAACTAAAGCCGCAGGATTCGGTCACGCGTACGGGGTCCCTCCCCAATTCACCCTCCCAGACGCACACAACGGAGGCCTCATCTGCCACAGAGGGCTCTCGAATCTGCCCCACGGGAGACTCGGCTCGATTGCCTCCCGAGCGGAAGCCTATGGCGCCCTCGGGCAATCCCGAGAAGGGCCGAGGAGGCCTCGGAGTCGCCCTCCGAGACGTCGGTCGTCGCCCCGTCGCACGCGTACCCCCTCATAGGCACGGGCAGGCCCCGATGTGACACAGGGACACAGGTGGGACAAACTCCTCCGTCCCTGTGTCCCAGGGTCAGAGCTTCTTGCGGGTGACGGTCTCCCAGTGCATCGGGGCGCCCCGGCGCACGAGGCTCGCGCGCATGCGGGTCACGTCGAGGACGAAGCGCAGCACGGTGATCTCGAAGACCGAGAGGGGCACGGCCCGGGCCACGTCGGCCGCGGAGAGCGTGAGGTCGCGCGTCTGGGCACGGGAGATGAACGCGGTGAGCGACATGGTCGCGCCGAACAGGGCGTAGATGAGGAAGAACATGACCATGAACGGCACGTTGATGAAGCCGAACGCCAGGGCGAGCGCCATCGTGGCGAGCCCGAAGAGCTCGATGAAGGGCGAGAGAAGCTCGTAGACGAGGAAGTACGTGTAGGAGACGAGCCCCACGAGCCCGTAGCGCGGGCTCGCGAAGACGCTCGCGTACTTCGTCATGCACTCGCGAAGGCCGCGGTGCCTGTTGTGTGCCAATAGGTTGTTTACGCCGACGATGCGCGACATGGGCGGCAGGCCCCCGCACGCGCTGTGCGGACGGCTCCAATTGTAGTGCTCGAGGTAGGCCGGGAGGGCGTCCGCCCTCTCGGCCTCGCCGTCCCACGCCCGCCCGTACTGCCACTCCTGCGCGAGCGTCCGGTTCATGCGCTCGACCTTGCCGTTCTGCCACGGGCTGTACGGCCTGGTGTATATGTGGCGTACGCCCTCGGCGGCGAGCAGGGCGTTGAGCTCGCGGCTGCGGTACCCCGGCCAGTTGTCCGTCATGACCCGCTCGACCGCGACCCCGAGGCCGGCGAAGAAGGCAAGGCACCGTGCCATGAACGCCGAGCAGGTGCCCCTGCGCTCGTCGGGGAGGAGCTCGGCGTAGGCCACGCGGGAGAAGTCGTCGACCGCGACGTGCAGGCAGGCCACGCGCCGCCCGCCGGAGCCCCTGCCGTGGTCGAGCTCCGAGGCGCCGCGCGCCCTCCACCCGCCGCCGTCGGGGATGCGGGCGACCTTCTTCACGTCCACGTGGAGGAGCTCGCCGGGCCTCTCGCGCTCGTAGCGCACGGGCGTGACGGGCCCGCGGCGACGGGCCTCGCCCGTGACGCGGTCGACATCGGCGAGCCTCGGAAGCCCCCTCCTCGCGACGATCCGCGCGCACGTCCTCGCCGGCACGCCCGTCACGGCGGCGAGGGCGAGCGGGGGGAGGAGCATGGACGAGCGCGCCTCGCAGACCGCCTCCTCGACCTCGGGAGGGGTGGACCTGGCGAGCCTGCGCGGCCTGCTCGGCCGGTCGGACAGCGGCTCGCCGCGCCGCGCGCGGGAGAGCCACTTGCTCGCGGTCTGCCTGCTCACGCCCATCTGGCGGGCGACGGCGGACACGCGCTCGCCCCCGGCGACCCGGGAGGCGAGCAGCTCCCGCCCCCTGGGCGTGAGCCTTGCGTTAGGATGCTGTGACATGGGAGGGCTCCCCTCGGCTGCAGATCTAGGCAATCCACAGCATGCGGGAGCCCTCCCTGTTTGTCACCCTCGGGGCGTAAACAACGTCTTGGCACTGAACAGCTAGTCCCCCACCTTGCCCAGCAGCACGACGAACCTCTTGTCAAACGTCACGACGTCGCGGCCGAGCTCCTGGCGCTCTGCGGCCAGCACGCAGTCGACGAAGTCGAACGAGCCGCCGCTGTAGAGCCCGAGCGCCGCCGCAGCCACGTTCTTGCGTCGGCACGTGACCTCGTCAAGCAGGTAGCGCAGCACGGCGTTGGCATCAAGCAGGGCTTCCATGCTTAACCTCCATCGCCCGGGCAAAGGCGCCATCCTCGAGGCCAACAAGCCCCTCGTCCGCGTACTCTGCGAGATGATACGAAGGGACTGTCCCTTCGTATCATCGTTGGCGGATGCCGACTTCGGTTTCCGCCATAAGATGGTTGATGCCGAAATCGGTTTCCGCCAAAATATGGTTGATGCCGAATTCGGTTTCCGCCAGAAATGAGGTCGGGAATGTATCGCAACGCCATGGCAAAACTCCTCTCGTGGAGCGACAGCCCCAGTCGCAAGCCGCTCATCGTCAACGGTGCCCGTCAGGTGGGAAAGACGTGGCTTGTCCTCGCGTTCGGAGAAGACCGCTACGATTCCGTGGCCCATATCGTGTTCCTGGACAACGAGGACATGAAGCGGGCCTTCGAGGGAAGCCTTGATGCGGAGCGCCTGCTCACTATCATTGGCGCGGCAACGGGGACGAATCCCCGCGACGGCAGGACGCTGGTATTCCTCGATGAGATCCAGGAGTGCCCACGCGCCATCACCGCCCTCAAGATGTTCTGCGAGCAGCGCCCCGACGTGCCCGTGGTCGCGGCGGGATCCCTTCTTGGCGTGGCCCTCAGCCGTAAACGCGGGAGGGACGGCACCGGCACGTCATGGCCCGTTGGGAAGGTCGACTATCTTGACCTGCACCCTCTCTCGTTTGACGAGTTCGTGCGCGAGGTTGGCAACCCGGCGCTTGCGGATGCGCTCTCCCAGGGCGACGCCGATCTCATCAGCGTCTTCTCCGAGCGCCTGACCGATCTCCTGCGCACCTATTACTACGTAGGGGGCATGCCCGAGGCGGTCAGACGCTACAGCGAGACCGGGGACTTTGCGGCGGCTCGATCAGTGCAGCGAGCGCTGCTCACAGATTACGAGCATGACTTCTCGAAGCACGTTGCAAGCGCTGCAGAAGTGGAGCGCATCCGCCAGACGTGGAGGTCGGTACCCGTTCAGCTTGCGCGCGAGAACGATCTTCGCAGATTTAGCTACGCCTCCGTCCGGGAGGGCGGGCGCGGGCGCGACTATCGGGATGCCGTCGCGTGGCTTGTTGATGCGGGCCTGGTCACAAAGGTCCCTCGCGTGACCAAGCCGGGAATCCCGCTCAAAGGATATGCCGACGAGACGTACTTCAAGCTCTACCTACTCGACGTCGGGCTCTTGGGCGCAACAACAGGACTTGAGCCACGCGTGCTCGTGGAGGGAGACCGTCTCTTTACCGAGTACAAGGGAGCCTACGCCGAGCAGTTCGTGTGCCAGCAGCTCGTGGCGGGTGGCCTGGCACCGTATTACTGGTCGGCAGACGGCAAGCAGAAAAAGGGAGAGGTCGACTTCTTGCTCGAGGTTGCCGGACGCCCCGTTCCCGTTGAGGTCAAGGCAAACGAGAACGTCGCCGGAGGAAGTCTCGCCGCGTTCGTACGCGACTATGGGCTCGAGCGTGCCGTGCGCTTCTCGCTCCGCGGGCTGAAGGAGCAGGACTGGCTGGTAAACGTACCGCTCTACGCCGCCAATGCCTTTCCGGGCATTCTTGATGAGCAATCATAGTTTTATCGACTGTAACCGACAGAGACCGCGTGTTGAGAGATTTCATCGGTTGTAGTCGATAAAAAAGACGCGCCTGCCATGCCTGTCGCATGGATTCAAAAGGGGCCTGTCCCCTTTTGAATCATCCACGCTCGCGGGGACATTCCCGTGAAGTCGGAGAAGGCATGGCAGAAGGCCGAGGGGCTTGGGTAGCCAAGAAGGACGGCAATCTCGGAGACGCTACGATTCCCTTCCCCGAGGAGACGGCACGCGCGCTCCATCCTCAGCTGGCGCGCATAGGCGCCCACGCTCTGCCCCGTCTCGCGCCTGAACGCGTCGCAGAGCCGTGACCGGCTCACGTAGAGCCCGCGCGCGAGTGCGTCGACGGAAGGTGGCGCGCCGCCCTCCTCGACGGCAGCCGACAGGAGCCTCCTCGCGTGACTCACCAGCGCGCCCTCGTCTTGACCGGCGCCTTTCCCGTCTGCCACCAGAGACGCCATGAGAGAGGTGACGGTCGAGAGAATCCCGAGCGACCCACCGGGGCCGAGCGGAGGACTCGCGGGTATGTTGCCGAGCGCATGACGAATCGCCCCCTTGGCCTCGGGACCCCAGGAGCCGTCAAACGCCGAGAAGAGCCCGCCGAACTCCCCCGGATAGCTACGATCCAGGTCGTCGAAGAAGTCGGGCAGCAAGATGATGGAGCGGGAGCGGTAGACGTGGCCGGCGAGCAGGCAGCTCGAGAGCGAGCGGGGGCCGCGCTCAACGAACGTGGCCACTTCGTCATGCGGACGCCGCGCGCCGCCCCCGGCACCGACGAACCTGATCGGAAGTCCGCAGTCCCGCGAGCACGAAACCGCATCGTCTCCCATCGTGCAGGCGCAGGCGTACGGCCCGAGCGACCCCTCGAAGAGCGGCATGTCCTCAAGCGGAGTGACATCGTGACAGAGCACGAGGCAGTGCGAAACCGGCGCGCAGAGCCACATCGAGCCTGTCGCCACGGAGCCGCGCGCCTCGCCCACCCAGATGCCGCCCCGACGCTCGAGACGCACGCCAAGCTGCTCGACCTGCGGCTCGAAGAGCGCAACGAGCTCGCGGGGAATGTCTCCCATGCCCGTCATCTTGAGGGTTCGTCCGCCTCCCTTGAAGAATCGTCCAAGGTTAGTTAACCACGGCTAACAAGTAACGGCTCCCATGATACGGTGCGGCGGAATGCCAATCAAGACACGAGGGCAAGGAGGCTTCGATGTCTGACTCTCAAGCAACCAAGGCGAGCGGCGCCCGCGGCAAGGGCGCCGTGAGCCGTCTGCTCGCCTTTGCCGGTCCGCGCAAGACGCTCACGTACCTGGGCTGCGCGCTCTCGGCCGTCTCGATGCTCGTGAGCTTTGGCCCGTACGTCTGCATCTGGCTCGTAGCGCGCGACCTCATCGCCGTGGCCCCCGACTGGGGCGCGGCCACTGGAATCGCCGCGTACGGCTGGTGGGCGTTCGGCCTTGCTGCCGCGAGCATCCTCATCTACTTCGCCAGCCTCATGTGCACGCACCTCGCGGCCTTCCGCTGTGCGTCCAACATGCGCAAGCGCACCACGGACCACCTCATGCACGCGAGTCTCGGCTACTTTGACACGCACGCGAGCGGCGCGCTTCGCCGCGTCGTGGACGGCTGCGCCGCCGAGACCGAGGGGCTTCTCGCCCATAAGCTCCCTGACACCGCGGGCAGCATTGCCATGATCTTGGGCATGCTGGTGCTGTTCTTCGTCTTTGACTGGCGGCTCGGCCTCGCGTGCCTTGTCGCGGTGATCATCTCGCTCGGCTGCATGTTCTACATGATGGGCGGGCGTGGCATGGACTTCATGACGCGCTACATGGAGTCGCTCGTCAAGATGAACAAGACCGGCACCGAGTACGTGCGCGGCATTCCCGTGGTCAAGGTCTTCCAGCAGAC
>DXAB01000045.1 GCA_019117265.1 Candidatus Olsenella pullicola | reverse complement strand
ACCGGCGCACGGGGCTACCTGCAGCTCGCACGCGAGGAGTCGGATCCGACGCGCAAGGACGAGCAGCTCTCAGCAGCCGACGCGCGGTTGGCGGCGATGTCCGGGCTTTTGGACGAGCTCTTCTCGTATGCGCGCGCGGCAGACCCGGACACCCCGCTTGAGCTGCGACCGGTTGCCCTGAGACCGGTGCTGGAACAGGTGCTTCTCGGCCATTACCCGGAGTTTGAGGCACGCGGCTGGGAGCCCGCGCTCGAGCTGGCGGACCCATCGGTCGAGGTGACGGCGGACGCCGAGGCGCTCGCGCGCATTGTGGAGAACCTCGTGGTCAACGCCCTGCGGCACGGCTCTGGTCCGCTTGCGGTGCGCGTGCGGCCGGCTGGCGAGAAGGACGGCGAGAAGCGCGGCGTCATCGTTGAGTTCTCCAACCCTGTGGCCGACCCCTCGGCCATCGACGCCGCACGCCTCTTTGAGCGCTTCTACCAGGCCGATGCCTCCCGTTCGACGGCGGGCTCCGGCCTTGGCCTCTCCGTTGCCGCCAAACTTGCTGCCGCTCAGGGCATGGACCTCTCGGCCCGTCTCAATGGAGAGGATCTTGTCGTTACGCTTGTTGCGCGTACCGCCTGAAGGGAGATCTCATGATCGTCACAACCACCAACTCCGTCGAGGGTTACCAGATTACGGACTACCTTGGTATTGTCACCGGCGAGGCGGTGAGCGGCATCAACATGTTCCGCGACCTCGGCGCAAGCATGCGCAACATCTTTGGCGGCCGTTCCGCCGGTTACGAGGACGAGCTCCAGAGCGCTCGCAACGAGGTGCTGGAAGAGATGCAGGCCCGTGCGGCTGCGCTTGGTGCGGACGCCATAGTGGGCGCTTCCATCGGCTACGAGACCTTTGAGGGCATGATCATGACCTGCTGCTCCGGCACCGCCGTCCGCCTCCGCCGCGCATGATTCAAAAGGGGACAGACCCCTTTTGAATCATTTGGTGAGCTCGTCCAGACGGGGCGCGAGCTGGGGCGAGATCTCCTTGGGCGTCTCTCCCAAAAGGGCGAACGGCTCGACGAGCGTGGCGCCGGGAAGAGCGGCACTCAGGTCGGCGATCAGCGCGTGTCCGAGTCCACCCGTGCTGTCGGCAAGCGTGATGACGGGCAGCGCCGTGATGCCCGTGAGGTCGTATGGCCCAAATTTCGTGAGCGCCTCGGTGACAATGCCTGGCAGGCGCCCGTCAAAGACGGGCGTGGCGAGCACGATGGACTCGTGATACCGGATGACGCCCCTCATGTCCGGCCATGTGTTGAGACCCTCCCGAAGCGAGCAGATCTCCGCAATCTCCAGGCGGCTCATGCAGTGCCTCCCAGGAGGAAAGAGCCTCGCGCAGAGGTGCTTCTCGGCAACCTCGGCCACGATGGAGGCAGGGGAGGGCTCGGCCTCGACGGGCCGCCCCTCCGGTCCCATCACAAACCCCGCGCGCGAGAGCCAGATGACGCAGACGTGTCGGTCGTCCGGCGTGGGCTTGGAGTCGATGAGGTACATGGTTGTCTCCCGTCTTTGCGTCATGCCGGGTTTTTGTGACAATCTACTCTGAGCAGATTGTCATGAGCAGATTGTCACGCTAAAGGGGTGCTGCTTGAGCGACAAAGTTGAGGTGCGAGAGCTTTCGCTCGGCAATCGTGAGCTGCGGTTCAACGAGATCCTTGGCCTGTATGAGGCGGCTGGCTGGACCAACTACACCGATTGCCCCGAGCGGCTGCGTGCGGGATACGCCGGCTCTCTCGCCGCCTGGGGCGCCTTTGCGGGCGAGAAGCTCGTGGGGGTCGTGCGCGTTGTGGGCGACGGGGCCACGATCGTCTTCGTACAGGACCTGATCGTTGCGCCGTCGCATCAGCGTAGGGGCATTGGGACGCAGCTCATGCGTGCCGTCATGAATCGGTTCTCGGACGTCTACCAGATGGAGCTCCTCACGGACGACGGGTCGGGGGCCTGCGCGCTCTACGAGGGGCTTGGATTTATCCGCAGCGACGCAATGGGGTGCGTCACCTACGTCAGGGTCGCCAGCGGGCGGAGTGCGTGAAGGATCCATTCTCTGATTGACTCGCTCCTCGGTAGGGTGCAACGAGCTCGACGGCGGCCTACGCGGGGAAACCTGGGCAGCGTCGTCTTTGGGTTCGGGGCCGCTAGCGCAAGCGCTTGCGACCCCTCGCCGTTTTACATTGCGTCTACCGACCGGATTGCGCCGTCTGCCGCATGCTCTTCTCGCAATTATCGATTATCGATAATTAGTGGTACAAGAACGATAAGAACCACAGCGAGAAGAACGGAGGGGTCACAATGAAAAACGAGATGCTGACAAGGTCTCAGGCGGATGGCCGCATCCGCGGGGCCGCGCGCGTGGCGTCGGGCTTCTGCTGGGTCGCTGCCCTCGTGGCGCTCCTCTCGGCTCTCTTTGGGGCGTGGTCGACGGTCGTTCTCACGACCGCCTCGATGGAGGAGACGGGTCATGACGCGGTGACCGCATTCTTCGCCACAAGCAAGGGGAGCTCCGGGTTTCTCGTGAGCGAGACTGAGGCGCAGCCGCCCCAGATCACCTACGACGAGGACGGCAACGAGGTCGGCCGCTCGCAGGTCATGGGCAGTGCGGTCTATCTCGCCGGCAGTCCCGTCTCGACCTTTGCCAACGGCGTCGTCTTTGGCGGCCTGGCGTGCGCGGGCTTTGTCGCCGCGGCGCTCATGTGCGCCAAGATACGGCGCACCGGCGTTCCGTTTGCCCCTGAGCGGGCGCATGAGCTGGGGCGCGTTGGATGGCTGGTCCTTCTAGCTGGGTGCGCGCCCACGCTGATCCACATGCTTCTGGAGGCTGTGGCGATGATCGTGGTGAACTCGTTGCTGGAGTCCGGCGAAATCTTGAGCTATGCGCTTACGGCGAGCTTTGAGCCTCAGGACCTGATGCTCGTCTCCCTGGGAATCCTGCTCGTGCTGGTGGGTCGCGTCTTTGAGTACGGCTGCATCCTGCAGAAGCAGGATGACGAGACGCTGTGAGGCGCGGCCATGATCGTCCTTCGCCTCGACCGCGTGCTCGCGGACCGCAAGATGCGCTCAAAGGAGCTTGCCGAGAAGATCGGGCTCACCGAGGTCAACCTCTCGCGCATCAAGACTGGCAAGATCTCTGCCGTGCGCTTCTCCACGCTCAATGCCATTTGCCACGCGCTTGACTGCCAGCCCGGTGACATCCTCGAGTACGTGCCGGACGAGGGTGACGGGTCCGAGGGCACGTCATGACGCTGGCGTGGACCCTTGCCGACTTCTTTTGTTCGGCAACTGTCGGCAAGGGTCCACGGTGTCGAAAGCGTAGACTCAAGCCGACACTTTTGGAGGCAAGACCGTCGGCAAGGGTCCACACAAACCATGAGTGCGGACCCTTGCCGACGTTGTGGGCCACCGTCATGACCCCAGCGTGTTCGCGAGCACGGTTGCGGCGCCGGCGAGATAGGCGTCGCGTGCCTCCTCGTCGTAGCAGAAGCGGTCGTATTGCTGCGCCTCGCCAAAGGTCATCTCGTCATCGCTCTCCTCCCAGCTGTAGGGGTTGCCGTCGGAGTCCACGCCCTCGTTGATGACGTGGGTCTCGTCCACCCAGACGCACTCGGGGTGGTCGGGCGCGTCCGTGGGCACCGCGGCGTACGGGTGCCAGATGAGTCGGTAGGCCGGCTCGGTGCTCGGCATGCCCGCCGGGTAGTCCTTCTCCTCCAGGAAGAGCAGATACTCCTGCCCCTCGCGGTAGGGGACGCAGCAGTCCCCGTAGCCAAACATGTCCATGCAGCTCAGCGTCTTCACGCGCTACGCCATTCGCTCGCTTGTCGCCAACCGCACGCGCACGGTCGTGACCGCGGCGGGCGTGGCGCTTGCGTGCGCGCTGCTCACCTTCGTGCTGGTGCTGGTGGGGAGCCTGCGCGCGGGGCTCATTACGAGCGAGGCGGCCTTGGAGGGCGCCTGGCAGGTAAGCTTCTCCCAGATTGGCGAGGGGCAGCTCGCCCGCGTTGAGGACGAGCTCGGTGACCCTCTCGCCGTGCGGCGCGACCTCGGCGCGGCGCTCACGGGAGATGCTGAGGTTCCGCTGCTCAACGTCGTTACCACGCTGACGGGCGAGAAGGACCTCGTCGTGGAGCCTCCTCTTTCGAACGGCCGATGGCCGGAGGTGCCGGACGAGATCGCGGTGCCCGCGTACTGGGCGGAGACGTGGCCCGTGGGCTCGACGGTCGAGCTCTCGCTCGGGCGTCGCCATCAAACGTCGGGCGGCATCTCGGCTTACGAATACCCCCCGAGCTACGAGCTTGACGAGAAGGGCGTCGCGCAGCTGGCCGAGGAGCTCGTGGATGTGGGCGAGCCGCGGGCCCTGACCGTCGTGGGCATCGTCGACGGTGACGCGGACGTGGCCTACGTCTGCCCGGACGAGCCGGGCTTTGGGCCGGAGCCGCTGGCCTTTGCGTGGGCGGCGCCCGACCTTGGTGTAGACGAACTCGACCAGGTGACGGAGGGCATCTGCGAGCAGGGTGGGTACTCCTCCTATCACAACGCACTCTTGGAGTATCTGAGCCTGGGAAGCAGTCGCGGCTTTGACATGAGCGTTGGGTTTATTGGCGCGTGCGCCTCTGCCCTGGCGTGCCTCGTAACGGTAACGCTCATATCGGGCTCCTTCCGCGTTTCGGTCGCGGAGCGTGTGCGCCAGTTCGGGCTGCTCTCCTCTGCGGGGGCATCCCGCCGCCAGCTCGTGTGCGTCGTTCTCGCGGAAGCGTCGATGCTCTGCGCCGTGGGAGTCCCTGTGGGGCTTGTGCTCGGCGTGGCCTTGGACGCCGTGGCACTGTCGCTCGCCGCTGACGGCACGACATTTGTGACAGGTGGCCTACCGATTGCGTTGAGTGTGGAGCCTATTGCGCTTCTCGTCGCTGCAGGAGTGTCCGTGGCAGCGGTGTTTGTCGGCGCGCTTGCACCCGCGCTCCGTGCAAGCCGCCTGCCCGCCGTCGAAGCCATGCGCAACGGCGGCAACGCAGGCGTTCGCCGGAGGCGGAAAGGCCCGCCGCGAGTTCTGCAGGCGCGCTCTATGCGCCGTTTTCGGCGGCGCTCTCCACGAT
>DXAB01000044.1 GCA_019117265.1 Candidatus Olsenella pullicola | reverse complement strand
GACAAGCTGGGCTGCTCCATCGACCTCGTCATCGGCCGCGAGGACATCGACGCGCCCGAGCCCGAGGGAATCCAGCCCCGCTACGACGCCCTCAGCCCCGAGGGCCGCGCCCTCGTTGACAGCTACCTCTCCTACGTGGAGCTCGGCGAGCGCGCCGCGCGCTCCCAGGGCAGGAGGTGAGCGCCATGGCCAAGGCAGAGAAGAACCTCAGCGTCGTCTCCTTCTCCCTCACAGACAGCTCCGGCGCGGAGATTCCCGCCGTCGCCCTCGTCGCCGCCCCGGGCGAGGCCCTGCGCCTCGACGAGCCCTGGCAGCGCGAGCTCGCCCGCGACCTCGAGTGGCACTACCGCCCGCCCTACGTCGTCGTTGGGGACGGTGAGTAGCCATGGCAAAGGTCACGGGCGAGGGCACCATAGTCCAGCTCGAGAAGGACAAGCCCAAGAGCAAGTGCCGCAAGTGGCAGCTGCGAGTCCCCGTGGGGCTCGACCCCCGCACGGGCAAGTACAAGACCCGCACGAGGCGCTTCAACGGCACCTACACCGAGGCGAAGAAGGCCCTGCGCGAGTTCATCAAGGAGATCGAGAACGACGAGGTGCACAAGAGGTCGGGCACGACCATCAAGGAGTGCGCGGAGGACTTCATGACGAGGCGCCGTGCGTCCGGCGAGTTCACCGAGAACACCAACGTGACCTACGAGCGATTCTTCAAGGCAATCAACCGTCACATTGGCTACGCCGACGCCTCGAAGGTCACGCGAGAGACGCTCGAGAAGATGTACGCCGCCATGCGCTCCGGCGACACCCTTTCCGGCAAGCCCGCCAGCGGCACCTATCTCAACCAGATCCACAAGACGCTCAAGCTGCTGTTCGACGACCTCGTGAAGGACGGTGTCGTCGCCAAGAACCCCTGCACCGAGATGGACACGCCGCGCAGGGACACCCAGCCCCGCCGCGCCCTCAAGCCGGAGGCCATCCGGGAGTTCATAGCGCAGCTCGACTTCACCCGGGAGGCCGACATCGCGTACTTCCTCGCGGTCAGCACCGGGATGCGTCGCGGGGAGGTCTGCGGCCTCTCGTGGCGCGACGTCGACCTCGAGAGCCAGGTCATATCGATCCGCAAGTCCTACGACTGCTTCGGGAACCTCAAGGACCCCAAGACGAAGGCCGGCGTGCGGCGCCTCCCCATGCCCGACTCCGTCCGAGACGCCCTCGTCATGCACAAGGAGGCGCAGAAGGCCCGCATTGACGAGTACGCGGCGGAGCAGGAGAGGCTGGCGAAGAAGAACGGCGAGAAGCCCGGAAAACGCCTGGAGCAGAGCGAGAGCACCCCGGTCGTTCTCAGCACGACGATGGGCAGGCTCAGCCCAAACGTGCTCGAGGCATGGTGGCTGCGCGACCGCGAGACGCTCGGCCTCAATGGCTGGGCGTTCCACGAGCTTCGCCACTCCTACCTCTCCACGCTCGCCCTGAGGGGCGTGCACCCCAAGGTGATGCAGGAGCTGGCCGGCCACGCCTCGAGCGAGATCACGATGGAGATCTACACCCACGTGAACATGGAGGCCAAGCGTGCGGCGGCAGACGTCGTGAGCGACCTCTTCTCCGAACCCGTCGAGGCCGCCCCCGCCGTCACTCCGATCGTCCAAGTCGAACCCCGCGTCATCAACGGCGGGCGCCGACTCACCCTCGTAAGCTCACCTCGTGAGCGCGTGGAAAACGCCCCTGAAAGTACCTCAGAGCAACCCCAAGAACGATTCGTACCGGATTCGTACCAGGCGGCAATCCGCTGAAAGGAGGTCAAAAGAAACGATACCTTCTACCTGCGCATTTATTCGCCCTTTCGGACCAACCGGCCTCCTACGTCATTAGCTCCGAGCTATGACAGTACAGCTCCGGCTTTTCTCGGCATAGCCATGCCGAACGAAGGACTTCGCCACGCTCCCGCCGCCTTGCCAGCTGCTATGCTGAAATGACCAACGGCAAGGGGTATCTCATGGCACACAAACTCACCGAGCAAGAGCAGGCGACCGTCGTCAGGCTCGCAAAGTTCCTGGGCAAGGAGCTTCCCGTCAAGTTCAGGGGCAACGCAGGCGGCATCGCGAGCGGACTTGTCCGCCTGCGCGGACAGATCGTTGCCGAGAAGGACGTCCGCACCGTCCTCGAGCGCTACGACGCGGCAGCGCTTCCCACGGATACCCTTGTTGAGCTGGGCGTTCTTGTGCCCGTGACAAACGGCGGCTTCACACTTGAGGTTCCCGAGAGGCGCGCAATCGCCAAGGCAGAGCGTCCCCGGCCTCCCGCCAAGCGCGACGGCCGCGCCATCTCGCGCCTGGACACCGTACGCAAGCAGACGCCCGAGCTCACGGACATCCGCCTCAAGATCATCGAGCTCGACCCACGCCTCTGGATCAACGGGTGGCTGCTCAGCACGCCCGACGCCTACGTTCGCTACGAGCGGGAGCTTCGTGCGCTGGACGCGGCACTTGCTGGAGAGCCCACGCTCGGAGACGGCACCCTCAGCCTGCGTGAGCTCTCCTACCAGGTCTTTGGCGACGAGAAGTTCCTGGCGCTCGAGTCCGAGGGCCGCAAGCTGCTGCACCTCATGGGCCTCTTGGACCTGGTGAGCTGCCGGCCTCAGGCCAAGCTCGAGCTCATGCACCACATCCCGAAGCACCACCGTCACCTGCGGATCATTGTTTCCGAGAACCTCGACCCGTGGGTCAACATGAGAAACGCGATGTTCCTCGACGGGCGCAAGCGGCTCTTTGGCGAGCGCATTCACGGCGTGGTCTTTGGCAACGGATACATTGTGGACGATCCGCACAAGCTGCCCGATCTTCTAGCCACGATGGACGCCGAGGACGTTGAGGTGCTCTACTGGGGAGACATCGACCGCGCGGGCCTCCAGATCCTGAGCAAGCTCGCCGAGATGGCGAGCGACGACCTCGCCGTGCGCCCGCTCATCCCCGCGTATCGCCTCATGCTCAAGCGTGCGATGCGGCACTTTGCCGATCCGCTCGAGAACGAGCAGACCGACCAGATCGGAGTGCCCGTTCGCGGGCTCGACCTCTTTGAGGGCGAGCTCAAAGAGAGGGAGCTCGCCTACCTGCGCGCGGTTCTTGACGGCGCGCGCCTCATCCCGCAGGAGATTCTCACCGCCCGCGACCTGGGGTGAAAGGGGACGGGTTATTTCTCTCAGAGTTTTTGGGACAGGCCTGAGGCGATAAAGTACATGACGAGCCGCGCTGTCTCAACCGTTACGTCCTGGCAACCTTCATAGAAAACGTACTTCTCCATGGCT
>DXAB01000043.1 GCA_019117265.1 Candidatus Olsenella pullicola | reverse complement strand
GGATGATACAGAGGAATGGTTCAGTGATTAATAAAAGTTGTGACAATATGGTAGAATCAAAATTGCAAGCAGCAGAGTGCTCGCCGGCGTGCTCACGTACCTTGCGATCGCCGAGGTTGGCTTCGCGGCGGGCCTTGTCACGAGGAGTCAGAGCGCGGTTGCGACGGCGGGCATCGTTGTCGTTGCGTACGTTGTGTTCAGCGTGCTCATGCTAGCTGCGCTGCCGCAGGGCGCGGTCACGCAGGCGGAGGCGGCGCTCTACGAGCTCGTCGGCTTCGCGCTGCCCCTCGAGGGCCTTACAGCGGACGTGATGTTCGCGCCATACGCTGCGCTCATGCCCCTCGACTCCCTGCGCGCCTTCGTGGTGCCTCTCGTGTGGCTGGCTGCGCTTCTGGCCCTTGGAAACGCCCTCATGGCGAGAAGGACGGTGTGACGTGGGCGGGGGTGGTCGTCTCCCGTCGCGGCGCGCTCGCGACCGTGACCTCGCGCGGCTGGCGGAGCTGCTGGACCGCGCGGCCGTGGCCCCCGCGCCGCGTGCGCGCCTGGAGTCTTCCGATCCCGCGGTGACGGCGCTCGCCTGCGCGGTTGACCGCCATCTGGACGCCGACCTTGAGCGCGACCTCGAGCGCCGCCGCGCCGACGAGCGCTTCCGTGAGCAGCTCGCTGCGCTCTCCCACGACATCCGCACGCCGCTCGCCGGGGCGCAGGGCTACCTGCAGCTCGCCCAGCGCGCAACGGACCCGACGCGCGCCGCGCACTACCTCGAGGGTGCCGAGAAGCGCCTCTCCGCCATGCGCGTGCTGGTGGACGACCTCTTCACGTACGCCCGCGCGGCGGACCCGTCCTGGGAGCCCGAGCTCGTGGCGTGCGACCTCGTCGCCGCGGTCACAGACGCGCTCGCTGCCCGCTACGAGGCCTTCGCCGCGCGCGGCTGGGAGCCGGACGTGCGGCTTGTCAAGCCTGCACCGGTGCTCGCCGCGCCAGACGCGCTCGCCCGCGTGATAGCCAACCTGCTGGAGAACGCCCTCGCTCACGGTTGCGGCGCTCCGCGGGTGCGCGTGGAGGGCACGGCGCTCGCGGTCGAGAACCCCGTGGCGCCCGAGGACGCCGCCCGGCTCGACCCCGCGCGCCTCACGGAGCGCTTCTACCAGGGCGATCCCTCGCGCACAGACCACGGGACCGGCCTTGGCCTCGCCGTCGCCCGCGCGCTCGCGGAGTCGATGGGCGGCACGCTCGCGGTGGGCGTCGCCTCCGGCGAGCGCCCGTTCTTCTCGGCTCGCGTGGAGCTCCGCCCGGCTCCGTGAGCCGCAGTCCTGCCTCATTGTCCACCCGCAGGAGGGAGGTTCCATGTCACGCTGCGTGCGCTCGATCCTGACATCGCTTGCGCTGCTCGCGGCGCTGGGCGTGGTGCTCGGCATCGGCCTTGCCGTCGTCTACGCTGACCACATCTACTCTCCCTACGAGGGGCTCACGAAGCTTCAGGTGATCGACCCGGCGCACGACGCGTCGGGCGGCTTCGACACGTGCTTTGACGAGCCCGTCGACCCGGCCGCGGCTCCCGGGCTGCTCCGGGAGGCCGTCCGCTGGGCCAAGGCAAGCCATGCCACGCTCCTGCGCCAAAACGCCCTGGGCTACAACGTCTGCGCCGCCTCTGGCCTGCTCGAGAGCGTGGTCGGCGCCGATGGTCTCGGCCTGGACGCGCCGCCCGGGGCCTACGTCCGCGACGACCCGGCGTTTCTCGACCCCTACGTCTCCGATGGCCTGCTCTTCCCGGGTAGGGCTGACCTGCCCGTGCTCGGCACCTTTGACCCTGCCGTAGCACCCGCGCTCCTGTCCGAGGCGGACGCGCTCCTCTCGTTTGCCACCTTGACCTCGGGCGACGCCAACCTAGATGCCGTCGAGGGCGTTTACTACGCCGATACCGCGGACGCCGAGGGCCTCGTCACGCTCTTCGAGGGAGCGGGCTACCGCGTCTACGTCATGAGCCGTCCGCTGTCCGCGGCCCTCGCGGAGCTGCCGGCAAACCTCCTCTCCGACGATCCCCTCGCCCGCGTCACGCTCTTCTCGCTTGTGGCGCTGCTCTTTTGCCTGGGCTACGTTGCGCTGTGGCTCTTTAGATCGGGGCTGCGGCAGGCCCGGATCCGTCACCTCTTTGGGCTCTCGCGCCGGCGCATCGCGGGCTCGGTTGCCGTCTCGTGTGCCCTTGTGCTCGCCGCGCAGACGTCCTGCCTTGCCCTCGTGCTCCCAGCGTCCTTCTCCTACCTTGGCGAGAAGGACCTCGCACGGCTGCTCGTTGGGACGACGCTCGTGAGCGCGGCGGCCCTGCTCGCGACGGGCGCCGTCGGCTGGATATGGCTCTCCCGCAGACTCGGCGTGAAGGGAGGTTACCCATGACGCTCGTGACGCTCGTGACGCTCGCACGGCAGGTTGCCCGTGACGTGTGGCATGACTTGGGCTGGATCGTGCTCTACGGGGTGCTCATGTCCTGTGCGGCCTACGCGCTCGTATTGATGGCGGTAAACCGCGCGCTGGTTGCCGACAAGGGCGCGGCCACGGAGCTCTTTCTCGAGCGCGGCGCTCAGACGGTGACGCTCTCCGACGTCCCGTCCCGAGCCGCCGTGGCCGCGTCGGGGGAGGGCACCGCATCCGACGGCGGGACTGCGACCGGCGGTGGCGCAGCGCCCCGCGACGCAGAAGCCCTTCTCGCCTTCTTTGACGAGGCCCTCGTGGAGGACGGCGTGGCGGGCAGCGTGGTCTACGTGCCTGGTGCGCTGGGCTACGACGTTGCGCTCGTCTTTCTCGGCGCCTACGCGGACCTTCCCGCCTACGAGCGCGACCGCTCCGCACCCATCTCGTTTGCCGTCTCGCGTGGCCTTGCGGGTGAGGTGCCCGGCACCCTGGAGCTTGACGGAACGCGCTATCCGCTCGACGTGGTGGGCCCCGACTTTGGCATCCCCTATCCCGGCTACTACGAGGGTCCGGAGCTCGTCGAGGACAACTACCGCAACACGCTTTTCGTCTTCTGTCCCAGCTATCGGTTGGCGTGCGAGCTCATCGGCGAGCTTCGTTCGACGGACGCCCTCTCGGGCCCGCTTCAGCGGATCGTGCTCTTTGACCCCTCACTTGAGGACGTGGCGCGCTTTCGCGGCGCGGTCCTGGATGCCACGGGCCTCTACGCGCGCGTGACCCCGCTCGACGAGGGCATGGTGAGCGAGTCGTTCTCGAGCGCGCGCACGCAGCTCGCGGTCATGAGCTTCTCCGCCTTGGCTGCCGCGGCGCTCGCGGCGGCGCTGGTGGCGAGCCTGTTTTCCGCGCTCGTCCGCCGGGTGGGGGAGCTCTCCGTCCATCACGTCTTTGGCGCGCCGCTCGGGCTGCTCTACGCGCGCATGGCGGCGTTTGCCCTCATCTACCAGGCGCTGCCGACCTGTCTGACGCTGGCGGCCATGGCCGGTCTTGCCTCCGTCCGCGCGGAGCTCGTCCTTGCGATGGCGCTCGTCGCGCTTGCGGTTGTGGCGGAGTCGCTGCTCGTGGCACTTCTCGCCTGGCGGGGGCTGCGCACGGTGGCACGGCGGGGCCTCAGAACGACGAGAGGAACATGACATGGTGCTGATTCAGTTGCGCGACGTGAGCAAGACGTTCGGGGTGGGCGCGGAGGCCGTGCGCGCGGTCGACCATGTGTCGCTCGAGCTCGCGGCGGGGGAGTCCGTGGCCATCGTCGGGCCGAGCGGCTCGGGCAAGTCCACGCTGCTCTCCATGATGGGTCTGCTGCTGCTCCCGGACTCCGGCACGGTGCTGGTGGGCGGCAGGAACGCGGGTGCGTGGCGCGACGCCGAGCTCTGTCGCTTCCGCAACCGGACCTTCGGCTACGTGTTCCAGGACTTTGCGCTTCTGGGGGACGAGACGGTCTTTGAGAACGTGCGGCTGCCGCTGCTCTACCGCGGCGATGTTGCCCGCCGGGAGCACCGGGCGCGCGTGAAGGTGGCCGCCGAGCGGCTGGGCATCGAGGACAAGCTCCGCACGAGGACCTCCAAGCTCTCCGGCGGCCAGCAGCAGCGCGTCGCCCTCGCACGTGCCCTGGTGTGCGACCAGCCCATCGTGCTTGCCGACGAGCCCACTGGCCAGCTCGACGCCGAGAACCGCGAGAACGTGGTGCGCGTGCTGCTAGAGCTTGCGGCGGAGGGGCGCCTCGTCGTGGTGGTGACGCACGATCTTGAGGTTGCCGCGCGCTGCGACCGCGTGGTCCGCATGCATGACGGTTGCCTCGTGGGGTAGGGGTGCCAACGGGCCGAACGGGTTCCGCGGTGCTCCGGCCCTCGACGCGACCCGTCGAGCTTCCGTTGCACCTCCTTGGGCCCCACTTCCTCACCCCTCCCTCCAGTCAGTGCGCGAAAGTCGGAGTGAGTTTTCACAAAGACGGTCTTCTCGCTCGCTTGCCAACAGGCAAAACGCTGGCGAGAAGACCGAAGTTGCAGCTATGAAACTCCGGCTTTCGCGCACTCGCAGAGGGGCGGGCGGGACAGCCGGCGGCACGGGGCCGGACGGCCGGCCTTACGCCACGCGCTCCACGCTGGTGCCGGAGCGCAGCTCCTCGGCCACGGTCATGTCGAAGTGACCGGTGGACGCCGTGAGGCAGTTTGCGCTCGCGCAGGCCATCGCAAACGCGAGCTGGTCCTCCACGGCCATCCCGCGCGCCATGGCAACGGCGAAGGCGCCCACCATCGTGTCACCGGAGCCCACGGGGTTCACGACCTCGATCTTGGGAGCACGCCCGCGGAAGACGCCCTCGGAGCAGGCCATCACCGAGCCGTCACCGCCGAGCGACACCACGACCTTCTCGATGCCGTAGGTCTCGTGCACCTCGCGCGCGGCGGCGTAGATCTCATCGATGGACTCGGGCTTGCGCCCCAGGATCGCGCAGATCTCGTCCGTGTTGGGCTTGATCATCGTGGGACGGGCGGGGAGGCTGCCCACGAGAAGCGCGCCCGAGGTGTCCAGGATCGCGGGCTTGCCCGCCGCGCGAACGATCTCCACCAGCTCGCGGTAGATGGCGTCACCGCACCCAGCGGGCACGGACCCGTTGAAGGTCACCACGTCGGCGCGCGCCGCGATCTCCCCCACCTTCTCGCGCACGGCGGCGACCTCGTCGGCCGTCACCGCGCGCCCGGGCTCCAGGAACTCCGTCGAGCGACCGTCGGGCTCCAGGACGTTCACGCAGCAGCGCGTCTCGGCGGCCACGTGCACGAAGTCGTGCTCGATGCCGTCGGCGTCCAGGAGCTCGCAGAGGAGCCGGCCGTTGTTGCCGCCCACAAAGCCCGTGGCCACGATCTTCTCGCCGCAGGTGGCAACCGCGCGAGCGGCGTTCAGGCCCTTGCCGCCGGCGTTGTCAATGCAGGTCTCGACGCGCATGACGGTGCCGTCCACAAGCGGGCACGCAAGCTGGTAGGCCTTGTCGATGGAGCTGTTGAGCGTGACGGTAGAGATCATGGCGTCTCCTTTGCCGGGGCAGGAGGGAACAATAAGCCATACAATAATACCGCCGGCGTCCCCGCGCGTTTGGCGCGCGCCGCTTCCCGGGAGAAAGGCCCCGTCAATGGCAGAGCCCAACGTCCTTCTTGTGAGGATCGACAACCGCCTCATTCACGGGCAGGTTGCCACGCAGTGGAACGCCGTGCTCGGGGCAAACCTCGTCATCGTTGCCAACGACGAGGTGGCCGGAAACGCCATGCGACAGCGCCTCATGAAGATGGCCGCTCCGCGCGGGGCGCGCACGCGCTTCCTCAGCATCAAGGACACTGCGGCCGCCGTGGCTGCCGCAACCGAGCGCCAGCGGATCTTCATTGTGGTGGAGACGCCCGCCGATGCCCTCGCCCTCGTACGCGCGGGCGTTCCGGTTGCGCGGGTCAACGTGGGCAACATGCACATGACGGGCGACAAGCGCCAGGTCACCCCCTCCGTGGCGGTGGGGGAGGAGGATGTGGCTGCCTTCCGCGAGCTGCGCGCCGCGGGCGTTGAGCTCGAGGTTCGCCGCGTTCCGGGGGCGGATGCCGAGGACGCCGAGAGGCTCCTCGCGTAGCCGCCCCGGCCCTTTGCTCCCTAACGGTTTTGTCACGTTGGCCGGTGGCCCCGTTCCGCGCGGCACCACCAGGTATCATTGAACAAACGCCCAGCGAGAAGAACGGGGAGGTGGCGATGCTCATACGGAGAAGGGCTCGGAGGCGCCGCCGCGGCGTGCTTCTCGCGCTGCTCGTGGCCGCTGCCCTTGCGGACAGCGCCACGCTCGCCGGCGCCGCGGTCCTGCACGCGCGCAGGATCGAGCGCGTCACGGGCGTCAACGCCGTGAGCGCGCCGCGCCTCGAGGCCGAGCGCCGCACGGGGCCCTTTGAGACGACGCTTGAGTACGGGGCGCTCTTCTCGGCCGAGGGCCACCAGGTCTCGTCCAGCGTCTCCTGGGACGACGAGTGGTTCTTCCAGGACGCCACCTCCTACAACGCCGAGCTCGCCCACACCTGCGCGGTGCTCTCTGCCGTGGCCAATGCCGAGAGCGCCTACTACCAGCAGGGGTCCACCTCGCCCGCCTATGCCGAGCACGCCTTTGCCCAGCTTGGCTTTGACGACGTGTGCACGGCGTCGTACCGCTATCGCAGCGAGGTGCTCGACGAGGTGCTCGGTGTCATAGACGGCACGGACGTGGTCGCCTACACGCTGGCTACCAAGCGCGTCGTCTCGCGCGAGACGGGGGCCGAGAAGCTCCTCACCGTCGTGGTGGTGCGCGGGTCGTACGGCTCTGAGTGGCTCTCCAACATTCGCATCGAGGGGAGCTCGGACGTCTCGGGCGCCATCGACGATGACGACCACCTCGGCTTCGCGCTCGCAGCAAACGAGATTGTGGCGGACCTTGAGAGCCGCGCGGCCGAGCTGGACCCGGGCGTGGAGCGCTCCTACCTCTTCTGCGGGCACAGCCGCGGCGGCGCCGTGGCAAACCTGCTCGCCAGCTACGCCGACGATGACAGCCACACGATCGCCACGGCCGAGGACGTGCGCGCCTACACCTTTGCGACGCCCAACTGCACCTCGTTCGCTGGCGCGCGCGACGCTTCCTACGACAACATCTTCAACATCCTCAACCCATCAGACCTGGTGCCGCAGCTCCCGCTGGCATCCTGGGGCTACGAGCGCTACGGCCGTGACGTGTGGCTGCCCGCCGAGAAGGACGAGGGCTTTGAGGGTCTTCTCGCCGCGATGCGCGCCTCCTATGCCACGACGATGGGGACGGACTGCCCAGCGGACCCGGGCGATCTTAAGACGGTGCGCAGCTTTGCGGGGACCATCGGGTCGCGCTTCTCGAACTTTGACGAGCTTGTCTGCCCGGCGGGGCTCGTGGAGCTTGCGGGAGCCGCCGTGAGCTCGGGCGTGGACGCGGGCAGGCTGCTCGCGAGCCACTATCCCAACACCTACATCGCCTGGCTCGACGCCCTGCGCTGAGATCTGTGCTACCATGTCACGCTAGGCGATGACGGAGAGGTTTGGGCGTCGCGTTGCCAGCGGACAAGAGATGGGGGTCACCGGCTGAGAGCCCCCTCCAAGGCAGAGGCCCAGAGTTCACTCCACCAGCCGCAACCTGAACCTGATGAAAGGTGACCGTCATTTTTCATCATCAGTAGGGAAGCCGTAGGCCCCACGGCACGGGGCGCAAACGAGAGGGCGCCCGGGAGAGACAACCCGCGCGCCAACCGAGGTGGTACCGCGGATCATTCCGTCCTTGGGCAGCAGCACGGCTGCCGTGAGGGCGGTTTTTTAGTAGAGAAGGGACGAGAAGCTATGGCAATGTCCGATGACCTCAAGGCCATTGAGGCACAGGTGACCGAGGGCCTGGCCGCCGCGGAGAGCATGGAGGCCCTGGAGGCCCTGCGCGTGAGCGTGCTGGGCAAGAAGGGCTCGCTCACGCAGATCATGCGCTCGATGGGCAAGCTCGCGCCGGAGGAGCGCCCCGTGATGGGCCAGCTCGCCAACACCGTGCGCGGCAACGTCGACGCCGCTATCAAGGCGCGCCGCGAGGAGCTCGGCCGCGAGCTCATGGAGCGCAAGATGGCAGCCGACGCCTGCGACGTCACGCTGCCGGGACGCCGCCTCTCCCACGGCACCCAGCACCTCATCAGCCAGATTCGCGAGGAGGTCGAGGACATCTTCTGCGGCCTGGGCTACACCGTCGAGGACGGCCCCTACGTGGAGAGCACCTGGTACAACTTCACCGCGCTCAACGCCCCCGAGGATCACCCCAGCCGATCGGCCAAGGACACCTTCTACGTGGTGGACAACGCGCCCGGCACGATGCTCCACGCCGAGGAGACCAACGTCCAGGGCGAGTCCGACGTGCTCCTGCGCACCCAGACCTCCGGCGTCCAGGTGCACGTGATGGAGCGGAGCAAGCCCCCCATCTACATGATCTGCCCCGGCACGGTCTTCCGCCCGGACACGGCCGACGCCAACCACCTGCCGCAGTTCACCCAGATCGAGGGCCTCGTCGTGGACGAGGGCATCACCTTCGGCGACTTCAAGGGCACCATGGACTACTTCCTGCGCCAGGTCTTTGGCGAGGACCGCGCCACGCGCTACCGCCCGCACTTCTTCCCCTTCACCGAGCCCTCCTGCGAGGTCGACGTCTCCTGCGGCGTCTGCGGCGGCAAGGG